>CANPVX010000001.1 GCA_947581815.1 Candidatus Indicimonas acetifermentans
TGTCCAGCTGGAGCAGCTCGGCGATGACACTAGAAGCCTCGTTGAGTTGTCCATCGGCGCTGTAAAGACCGAGCGCCTCACGCAGACATCCCGTCGCCTCTTCGCGTCCGCCGACCTCGAGTAGCGCGTCCGCGAATTCGACGAGAATGTCCGGCGCCCGGCCGTCCGATTCCAGCCTCCCGCGCAGCTCCGCAACATGATCGGGGGGCTCCAGCGCCTGGGCCGCTTCCCTCTCTCCAAGCATCGGGTCCGACTCGCCGGCGTAATCCGGTTCCAGCGACTCGGCTAAGGCGTCATCTGTTTCGCTCCGAGGCGGAGCATCTTCCCGCCCCTCATCCACCACGGCGTCGAGCGCTTCCTCGACCGCCGCCGCCAAGCCGGCCTTGATCCCGTCCTCTTCGTAATCCTCTAGCGCGGCGTCTACGTCGACGCCGGCGATTCCCCGGTTGTCCTCATCCAGCGCCTCGAGCGCCGCGGCCGAGGTCGGACGCTCGGCTTCAAGGTCTAGCTCCTCCCCAACGGATGGCTCGAGATCCTCGTCGGTCGTTTCCAGACCCTCAATGGTCTCTACCTCAAGGTCCTCGACTACTTCGGGACCCGGGTCCTCTCCGGCAGCCGACTCGAACGCCAACTCCTCTTCCAGCTCCCGCTCCTCCTCTGCCTCCTCCGCCACATCGAGAGTCGGCGGTACGATATCGAGCGCGTCGTCCAACGGCTCGCCAGCCTCGGCATCGACCTCATCCTGGTCGACCAGAGCCGTGGGCATCACGCCGATCGCGTCATCGCTGGAGACAGCGGATTCCTCGAAGGCTTCGTCTTCATCCTCGACCAAAGCGGTTGGCTCTATATCGGCAGCCACGTCGAGCGACTCGGCCTTTTCCTCGATTGCTTCATCCGGGTCGTAGAGTGGTAGAGGCTCGAGCTCCGGAAGCTCGATAACACCAACAGCATCTTCCATAGCGCTGACCGGTCCGGCCGCGGGAGGATCCACCTTCGGATCGCGGTGGGGGGCCAACTGAATGATTCGCCGTCGCACCTCCTCGGCGTCCGCTTCCCGACCCTCGTCGCTCATGTCGCGCCAGGCCAGACGTAGCTGATCGACGGCCTCGTCCTTTCGAGTGTGCCCGAGGAGCTGGTCCGCGATGAGGATTCGGACTTCGGGGTCCGGCGAAATGTCGGCAAAATCGATCAGCGCGTCGAAGGCGGCATCCAGCTTGTTAGCCTTCTGCATCCGCTCGGCGTATTCGAGAAAATGGCGCCGGGCGTCGGACAGAAAGCCCTTCGCAGCTCCGATCTTCCCCAACTTAAGATAGATGGAGTGATGATTGGGTTGATTGCGAAGGACTTTGTTACAGAGTGCTATCGCGTTGTTGTAGAAGCCGGCGGAGATATGGCCGTCAACGGCCGCATCCCAGAAATGGACGCTCTTATTCACGTCGCCTACGCGCCGGTATAGATCACCGATTCGGTTGTACAGGGTGAGATCGACATCTCGCCGAGCCTTCTTGTCCTCCTTAATGGCTAACTCGTACGCCTCGATCGCGCGCTTCCAGTTCTCGCGCTGCTCGAACGCTCTAGCCTTTTGCTTGTAGCGAGCCGCTTCGCTCATAAAATCTGATTCACCGCCAATTCGCGCGTATCCCTGCCGTTCAGTCTTCCGGGATTTCTAGCACGCATACTGGCTCGTCCGAAAATTTGACGTCTCATCAGCCGCCCGTCCCGCGCTGACCAACGTTGCGCGCGACCCAAGTCGAGATCAGCCGCTCCGACAACCGTGGCAATCCAAGATTGGCGAAGGCCGCGGCGGCCTCGTCCGGGATCAACCCGACGATCTCAATCTCGCCTGCGGCGCTTCCGCCTTGTCTGGCCGAGCGGTCGATGGTCCGATACACCTCTTCCACGGAGGTCTCAGCGGGCCGTTCCAGATTCATCGAGACCTGAATCCGGTTGGAGCCGTCCAGCCTGAGGCCGAGGGCGCGGAGTCCCTGAAAGCCGCCGCCCCTCTCCCTGATCTCCGCCGCTATCTCTCTAGCGAGCTCCAGATCCGCAGCCCCTTCAAGGTATACATTCCACGCCAGTAGCGGATCCCTGGCCCCCACACACACCGCGCCGGCGGTCGAGTGCAAGCTTCCGCGAGGCCAACCGGGTGGCCTAGCGTCAGGCTCGCGGGCGCCGGGCAAGCTCGCCGCACCCGCGAGGCGGCGCAACTCGAACAGCGGCAGCCCCGGCGGGTCAGATGCCTCGCCGTAAAGGTAAACCGGAACACCTACCTCGCCAGCGATTCGCCGCGCTGCACTTCGTGCTAGAGCCGCGACCTCTTTCAGAGTCGCTCCTTTCAGGGGGACGAACGGCAGAACGTCCAAGGCGCCGATTCGCGGGTGCACTCCGCGGTGACCCCGCAGGTCGATCCGCTCGACGGCCACATGGGCCGAGCGAACGGCGGCCTCTTCCACCGCTCCGGGCGGGCCAAGAAAGGTTACTACACTGCGGTTATGATCCGGATCCGAGTCCTGGCTCGCTACATCCACGCCGGGGACCGATACGATCCGGGCCACGATCTCGCCCACCACCTCGAGGCGCCGACCCTCGCTGAAATTCGGAACTGCTTCAAGGACGGTGCGCGACACAAACTTAGACTCTATAAGCTAAACACGCTGAAGACAAGGCTTTGGCGGTGTTAGTAGACCCTGTTACCCCGTTTCCACACCCCGACGCAGTGGTTGGTGCCATAAAGATATGGCACGAGGCGAAAGTCCGGAACGTCGAACGCCGCGATGTCGGCGGGCGCACCCGGCGCCAGCGTGCCGCGACCGGCGGCTAAACGCAAGGCCGCAGCGCCGTTGGAGGTCGCCCCCACAAACGCCTCCCCGGGGGACATGCCCATCTGGCTACAGGCCAGGCTCATGATCACCTGCATGTTGACGGCTGGCGAGGAGCCCGGGTTGAAATCGGTGGCCAGAGCGACGCGAGCCCCTGCGTCAATGAGCCTGCGCGCGGGTGCGTAATTCCGCCGCCCCAAGAACATCAGGGTGCCGGGCAGCAACGTAGCGACCGTCGTTGCGTTCCCGAGCGCGGCAATCCCCGCATCCGATACGGCTCCAAGATGGTCGGCTGAGGCCGCCCCTAATTCGACCGCCAACTCCGCGCCGCCGCTCGATTCGAACTCGTCCGCATGGAGCTTGGGAACGAGGCCGTACCGGAGCGCGGCCTCCAGTACCCGCCGTGCCTCGTCGGGCGTGAAGACCCCGGGCTCCATGAAAACGTCACAGAAGGTGGCCAGTCCGGACTCGGCCACCGCCGGGATCATCTCGCCAATGAGTACGTCGACGTAATCCGAACGGTGACCCCTGTATTCCGGCGGTATGGCGTGAGCTCCCAAGAATGTCGGGATCAAGTCGATCCAGCCTTCTGCGGCAATCCGATGAATCACACGGAGCATCTTCAGCTCATCCTCCAGCGTGAGCCCGTAGCCGCTCTTTACCTCCGCCGTGGTCGTCCCATGCTGCAGCATTGACTTGAGACGGGGTCGCGTGAGCTCGACTAGCTCATCCTCTGAGCGCTCTCTCAGATCGAGGACGGAGGCGTTGATGCCGCCGCCCCCGGCTGCAATCTCAGCATAAGAGCTACCGGCGCAGCGGAGCTCGTATTCGTCGAGGCGCCAGCGGCCGAACACAGCGTGAGTGTGCGAATCGACGATCCCGGGAGTGAGGATCTTGTTCGATAGGTCGATGCGCTCGGCCGTCGGATAGCGCGACCGAATCTCGTCTTGCGATCCTACCGCGTCGACACAGCCTTCGAAGATCGCGACGGCGCCCCGCTCGATGACGCCGGCACCAGGTATCGCGACTTGGCTTCGAGGTTCGCCTTCGGTCCAGCAGGTGAGCACCTGGGAAGCTTCCAAGACGACGCGCTTCGCCTCGCTCATGTCTCTCGCATCGGAATCTTGATATGGTGCCGCTTCGCCGTCTCGAGCGCTTCCTCATAGCCCGCGTCGGCATGACGGGCGACGCCGATGCCCGGGTCGTTAGTCAGCACACGCTCCAATCTCCGGGCCGCTTCCGGCGTGCCGTCGGCGACGATGACCTGACCGGCGTGCAGCGAGTTGCCGATGCCGACTCCACCCCCATGGTGGAAGCTCACCCATGTAGCCCCGCTCGCCACATTTAGCATGGCGTTGAGGATGGGCCAATCCGCGATCGCATCGCTTCCATCCTTCATGGCCTCAGTCTCGCGGAACGGACTCGCTACCGAACCCGTATCGAGGTGATCGCGCCCGATCACGACCGGCGCCATCACCTCACCGCTGGCTACGAGTTCGTTGATCGCGACGCCGAACGTGGCTCGCTGCCCTTGGCCGAGCCAGCAGATCCGCGCCGGGAGGCCCTGGAACTTGACCATCTTTCCCGCCATCTCGATCCAGCGACGCAACGGCTCGTCATCGGGAAACAGGTCGAGGACCAGACGATCGATCCGGGCTATGTCGGAGGGCTCGCCCGAGAGCGCAGCCCAACGGAAAGGACCTTTACCGAGACAGAAGAGCGGTCGTATATAGGCCGGGACGAAGCCCGGGAAATCGAAAGCGTTCTCTACCCCGGCATCCCGGGCTTCGGTGCGGATGTTGTTGCCGTAGTCGAAGACGATAGAGCCCTGCCGCTGCAGGTCGAGCATCGCCCGGACATGCAGCGCGATCGATTCGACGGCGCGCCTTATGTATGAATCGGGATCGGTCCGCCTCAGCGCGATCGCCTCTTCCACGGTCAATTCGAGAGGGATGTAGCCGTTGAGCGTGTCGTGGGCGCTCGTTTGATCCGTCACGATGTCGGGCTCGACCCCACGGCGTGCGATCTCAGGGAGAACAGCGGCGCAGTTGCCGAGCAGGCCCACCGACAGCGACTCGCCGCGCTGCTTGGCTTCGAGCACCATATCGAGCGCTTCGTCAAGATCTTCGCTCGCCCGATCGAGGTAGCCGGCGGCGAGGCGTCGCTCGATTCTCTGCGGGTCGACCTCCACCCCAAGGAACGCGGCTCCATTCATCGTCGCGGCCAGAGGTTGGGCGCCACCCATGCCCCCGAGCCCGCCGGTGACGAGGAGCCGCCCCGACAGCGATCCTCCAAAGTGCTGCCTAGCCGCCGCCGCAAACGTTTCGTAGGTCCCTTGCAGAATCCCCTGGGTCCCGATGTAGATCCAGGACCCCGCAGTCATCTGCCCAAACATGATCAAGCCTTTGCGCTCCAGGCCCCTGAAGACATCCCAACTCGCCCAACGCCCCACGAGGTTGGCGTTCGCGATCAGCACGCGCGGCGCGTCGGCGTGAGTCTTGAATACTCCCACCGGCTTGCCGCTCTGCACAATGAGAGTCTCGTCGTTCTCAAGCTCGCGTAGGCTGCGAACAATCGCCTCGAAGGCCTCCCGGGAGCGCGCGGCCTTTCCGGAACCGCCGTAGACGACAAGCTCGTCCGGGTTCTCGGCCACTTCAGGATCGAGGTTGTTCATGAGCATCCGCAGCGCCGCCTCCTGTTGCCATCCTTTGCAGGAGATCTTGTTACCCCGCGGCGCCTTCACCCGTAGCTTCTCAACAGCGGTCGGCATTCTTCCTCCAGGTAGCTATCTGCGCGTCTCCGTACGCCAGTCGAACTTGACATCCGGCATGTCGTTCAGGTTGACCCTGAACTCGAAGGTGAAGTTGCCATTCGCCGCCTGAAGAAAATCGAAGTTCGCAGACCAACGATGCAGATCACGACGCAGGCTCAGAACGTGATCGACGAACTCAGTAGTCTCTAGATTGAACTGGCTGCGCCATGTGATGGTCCAGTTTTGGGTAGGACTGAAACCGAGGTTCCAGCGGACCGATTGCCGGTTGTCTACGAGCGACTCGCCGCCCGGCCCGGGCCGCTCCCTAATAAGGCTATAGTCGATGCTCAGCGACCAGGGACGCCGCGGAGACGGCGCCTCCTCGGCTCGGTCCTCTTCTACCGGCTCGTCTTCCAGCTGCTCCTCGGGCAAATCTTCGAAATCCAGGATCGACGATCGGATCCCGCGGTCCGCCGCGAGCCCTGATCCCGGCCCCCCGAACAGGCCCGCGAAGGTCCGGTCCCCGAGCGAGAAGCTAACGTTCAGCTGGCGCAGAAATGGCGAGAAGCGACGCCCCGTCTCGGTCTCTTCGAACAGATCGTGCTGTAGCTGCAGCGTCAAACCTCGCAGCAGACCGGAAGTTGCGTTGTTGGATATGCTGTTCGTCGTGACTCTGCCTGTTACGAAGTCGTAGGTCACGGGCGACGTTCGCAACGCGAGTAATGTAATCTTGCGCTCCTGAGGTGGAGTGTCGGCTTCATCTTCTTCATCTTCGGGGCGTGACTTGGGTCTGAGCTTGGCTTCGAACGTCTGGTTCAAGCCCACGGAGATTTGGTGCACCTCGCGCACGTCAGCGGCGCTGAAGCCACGCAGATTTTGGATCTCCTCCGATGCCATAACGTCCGGGCTGTACGTCCAACGAAACGCGGGCGAGAACTTGTGGCGGATCCGCTGCACCTTACCCACTCCGGGGAAGAACCCGAACACATCGGTGTTGAGCGAGGCGTTGGCGGACAATCTGGTTGGACTCGATACGAAGCTCTGGTCGGTCTCGTTGGAGCGAAACAGGCTACCGCTGACCGAGAGAGAGGGCGTCAGGGTCGTCGAGCCGATCAGTCTCTGCTGGTAGCCGAGCGAGCTACTCCAATTGAGAGTTCCCTGCTTTACCGTCGGACCGATGATCGTCGTGTCCGCGGTGGTCGTGTCGGGGCCCACGATCATCGTATCCCTTTGGATGATCAGAGTGTCGGGCTTATCCTCGATGGTCTGAACGTACCCTCCGTTGCCGCTCAGCCGGAAACTGCCCAAGGTCAAACCCGTGCTCGCCGAACTCGTGATCACGGACCGGTCGGGGAGCACCGGCTCGTCGAGCGTCTGGTAATTGAATGCACCGCTCCCCGTCCAGGTGAGTCCGTGATACCACCGTCGCTCGAGCGGTGTCCGCGGCTTCGTTAGCAGGATCGGAGACAGGGTCAGCGAGGCCTGTGGCACATCGAGAACGGTCCGCTCACCCTCCGTGAGAGGTTGCAGGCGCTCCGCGCCCAGGGCCAGCGTACCCCAGTCAAATCGCCGGTTGAGTGAGATATTGGAGCGGATCTGCTGCGTGAGGCGATCGGGGTTGAATTCAGCCTCTCGCTCGAACTGCACGCTCGAAACGAACTGGACCGACGCCCGCAAGTCAGTCCGCTCGCCGAATTTTTGGTTGTGATTCCAGACAAAAGACGTTTCGCGGCCGCCATCGGGCAGGAAAAACTGAGAGTACCCAAATCGGCCGTTGATGAATTTCCGGCGCCACCGATACCTGAAGAAGGCATCGAGCCGAGTCCACGTATTGGCCCACCAATCAAAGCTTGCCTGGGCGTCGAAGTAATCACTAATCGCCCAGTAGTACCCGATGTTCGAGATATGCCGATTGTAACCCGAGTTCTGGCGAATGATGTCGTTGATTCCCCAGCGAGGGGTGAGAATCCCGCTGTGGCGACCCTGCCGGACGTCCTGCGCGAAGAAGGGGAACCAGAAAACCGGGACATCGCCGAAGTAAAGGCGCACGGGCCAGGCCACGACGATGTTATTGAATATAAGCTTGATCTGGTCGGCGGCGAAGTGATAATGAGGCTCTGGCAAGTCGCACGAAGTGAAAATACCATGCTTGACCCACAGCGTGTCGGTTCCCTCTAAGGTGAAGTTGCCCGAGACATTCCATACGTCCCACTGGGTGTTCCCGTCAACGACCGTGCCCAGCCCGCGATCGGTATCATAGAAAAAGGGTCCGGTCTCGCTCGTGACCTCCTCTCCTTTCGAATTGATCAAGACCGACTTTCCGTAAGCCGTGATGAGGCGAGTCCCGCTGGTATAGACGACGGAGTCGGCGAACAGCCGATCGCCTGCGCGCTCGAGGTGAGCGCGTTCGTAGATCCGCACCGACCCCTCGGCCGGGGTGAAACGCAAAGTATCGCCCTGATAGAACACCGGCCGATATTGGTTCCGCTGCATCAGCAACTGCATGATGGAATCGGGGCGAGGGAAAGGTCGGGAAGAGCCCTCCAACGTATCCCTGGCAGCATCTACCCCAGGGCGCGTCTGTAGCTCCTCGTCGCGACGCCTCCCCTGCAGGCGCCGACCGGGGGTCGTGTCTTGAACTGCGAAAGACGCGGCGCTGCTCGCCGGAAGCGCCATCGCGCGGGAAGGAACGAGAGGCGCCAGGCAGAGCAATGCCAGTGCGGTCGGCACCCAGCCGTGACGTGGCCGCGGGTGTCGACGAAGGCTATGCAGCGCTGTCGACTGGCTTGCGACGGCGCCCAACGAGGGCGACCAGAAGGATCGAGAACTCATACAGCAGGATCATCGGGCCCATCATCATGAGCATGGTGCCCACATCGGCGGGCGTGAGGATGGCAGAGAGCAGAGCCACGCCGACGATGGCATGGCGTCGGAATTTCCTGAGAGTATCGGCCGTGATCAAGCCTAGAACCGCAAGCAGAACCGACACCAGCGGTAGCTGAAAGATCAATCCGAAGGCGAGGATGAGGCGCGTGGCGAACTTTAAGTACTCGCCAATTGTTATGATCGGCGACAGCGCCTGGGTTTGAAAACCCAGCAGAAAGATGAGGCCCAGGGGAAGTACAAGAAAGTAAGCCATCGCAACGCCGATCAAGAAGAGAGCGAAGCCACCCAGTACGGCGGGCACAACGAGCTTCTTCTCGTGCTCGAACAGCGCGGGCGACAAGAAGGCCCAGGTATGATAGACGATGATCGGTGCCGCCATGATGATCCCAAAGACGAACGAGAGCTTCAGGGTGACCGTCATCGGCTCGGTCGGACTCGTGAAGAGAAGTCTACCCTCGGGAATGAGTGGTTCGATCGGCGCTTTGAGGAGACCGATGACATTAAACTCCGTGATGACATAGAAGCCGATGATGGTCGCGACTAGCACGGCGGCGCCCACCCAGATGAGGCGCATCCGCAACTCTTCGAGGTGATCGAGGAACGGCATTTCAGCCGAGCCCTTCTCGGGGCGATCCTCAACGCGCTGAGTTGCGACCATCTCTATTCTCCGTCCTCATCCACCGACCCACCTGGAGTAGTACTCTCGTCCGATAGAACTGATTCCAAGAAATCGAGCTGGGCGTCGTCGTAACCTCTTCTCTCCGCCAGGGCGCGAACCGCATCGAGATACTCCTCCGTGACCTGGAAGTTTCGATACACCGACGCGAAACGCACGTACGCCACCTGATCGATGTCTCTCAGCCGCTCCATCACCAGGGTCCCGATCCGCTGGCTGTCCACCTCCCCCGCCCCGGCTCGCTCCAGCGCCTCTTCGATCACTTCGGCTATGCCTTCTATCTGCTCGAGCCGAACCGGCCGTCGAGCACAGGCGACCTGAATACCGCGGATCAGCTTGCTTCTATCGAACGGCTCCAAGCTCCCGTCGCGTTTCTTGATGGAGAGCGGCTGCTGCTCTATACGCTCGTAGGTCGTGAACCGACCCTGGCAGCTCTGGCATTCGCGCCTTCGCCGAATGGCCCGGCCTTCACGGCTCGCCCGCGAGTCGACAACGCGGTTGTTAGTGTTACCGCAGTAAGGACAGCGCATGGGAAGGATGGTAGCCCGGCGGGCGAGCCGAGCACAAATCTAGCGACAGCTCAGCCCTTGAGCCTGCTCGCGCGCAAGCCGGGCCTCATCGCTCCTTGGGTAACCTGCGAGCACACGTTGAAAGTACTCACAAGCAAAGTCTTTGTTTCCTTGCTCCACCTGGAGAAGGCCGGCCTTATACAGCGCTGTGGGGGCGGCTGCGGAGTTGGGATACAGCTCGACGACCCGGCTGTACCCGCGTAGCGCCCGCTCTGTGTCCCCCCCCTCCCGGTAGGTCTCGGCCACGTAGAACTGCGCGTCGGGCGCCAGCTCGTCGGCGGGATAAGCGACCAAGAACTCCTCGAATCCCGAGCGCGCCGTGGTATAGGCTCCACGCCTGAACTGCTCGATCGCCGCTCCGTAAAGGACGGCCGGCGCATCAGTACGCCTGGTGCCGACGGAAGCGGGAATGACGGCGCCGGCCGAACCGGGGTCCCCTCCGGCGCCGTCTTCGGTATCGCCCTGACCGGCAGCAACCGCATCTGCGGTCAGCGGGCGTTGCCCGGCTTGCTGCCTGAGCGAGCGGAGCACGATCTGGCTCTGGCCCAGCAGCTCCTGTATCTGGACCAGCTGGACCTCCATGTCGTTCAGTTGCCGTTGCAGATCGCCGCGGCTCGCCATCACCAGGGACTGCTCCTTCTCGGACTCCACCAGGAGCGTGCGTTCGATCTCGCCAAGGAGCGAATCCTGGGCGGCGCGGAGCGACGCGATCTCGCCACTCAGCCTATCCACGTCGTTCTTGGTGGCGCAGGCGCCGCTCGTGATGGCGATGCAGATGACGCTGAGTGCCGCCCGGCTAAACTTCATGTGGGTCTTGTCAGTCCGAACTCCCAAGAGACCCGGCGTCGGTCACGGAGAAGTCGGCCCGCCTGTTCCGCTGCCATGCCCGCTCGCTGTGAGCGGTATCGAGCGGCCGCTCTTCGCCGTAACTGATCGTTGTGAAGCGGCTCGGCGCCAGACCATAGCTCATCATATAGCGCCGGACGGCTTCGGCTCGCCGCTGGCCCAAGGCGAGGTTGTACTCCACCGAGCCCCGCTCGTCGCAGTTACCTGCGATGCGGATCTCGATGTCGCTGTACTCGCGTAGCACGGTAATCTTGCGCTGAAGGACCGGCTCGGCATCGCCCCGGATGTCGGACTTGTCAAATTCGAAATGGACGCGTTCGGCCAGGACTTCCATCACGCGCCGCCTCTCCGCTTCAGCCCGACGTCGCTCCTCCGCTTCGCGCCGACGCCGCTCTTCCGCCTCGCGAGCGGCGGAGTCATCGGGTTCCTCTTGTGCTACCGGCTCGGGTTCCGGCTCGGGTTCGGGCGGTGGCTGCGAGCTACCGCAGGCCGAGATTGCGAAAGTGACTATCAGCGCACCGAACCAGCCCACCAGCGTCTTCTTCGACTTGCGTGCCATGGATATCTCCCTAGGGATTCTGACCGTTGGAGTCCGCAACTTCTCCGTCTGCCGAATAGAACTGAGAATCTAAACGACCGGACCAGTCAGGCAAGCTCACAGCCCGGCTGCGGATCAGTGACCGGATTCGACCGCTCACCACATCCAGCAACCAAAGCCCGGTGCTGCCTGAGCGGGTCGAGGAAAAGACCAGGTGCCTCCCGTCGGGCGCCCAGCTCGGATCCTCGTTACGGCCCCGCTGGGTTAGCTGCCGCAGGCCGCTCCCGTTAGGTGCGACTGTGAACACCTGCGGCTCGCCGTTGACCCGCCCGTGAAAAGCTATTCGATCGCCGCTCGGTGACCATTCCGGCCCAGCGTTGTGCACACTGCGGTCGTAAATATACGGCGTGACGAGCATAGCCTGCCCTTCACCGAGCTCCTTCACGAATATGTGCAACTGCCCGAGTCGGTCCGAATTGAAGGCGATGCGTTTGCCATCGGGAGAGAAGGAAGGGGAGAGTGAGTTCGAGAATCGCGCGAAGGTTATTCGCTGCGGACAGCAGTCTTCAATCAGGTCATACATGTAAAGCTCGGTCCGCCCCTCGATCGTCGCCGCGAAGAGTAGCTGTGTTCCATCGATCGAATACGTAGGCGTCATGTTCAACCCGGGTCGGGCAATCTTGAGTTCGGATCTGTCCGTCGCCAGGTCGTACACGTAGATCGATGGGTCTCCGCTGAGATACGACATATAGGCGATCGCACCCCCCGAAGGCGACCAGGCCGGTGACAGCGCGATCGAGCCGTCCCCCGTGAGCCGTCGCGCTCCGAAGCCATCGCCATCCACCGCCCAGATCTCGGACCCGCCAGCCGTCTTCTGCGAATAGGCGATCCGAGTCGCCGCGATGCCCATGCTTCCAGTCGCCCAGCGAACCACACGATCCGAGGCGCGGTGCACCGCCATGCGGAATTCGGGATGGCGCAAGGGTGGTAGATCGAACGCTCGAACCTCCTGGAGCAGCTTGAAAACCACGTCGTTTAAAGACAGCCTGAGTATCGGGGCATCGGGTGTGCCCTCCAACGCCCCAACCAGCAGCCACACTGCACCCAGCTCGTCCCAAAGCTGATAGTTGATCGGGCCCTCCAACGGAAGGTCCTCGCCGACCCCCATCACTTGCAGCCGATCGCCCTGGTCGAGATCACGCCGAATGATCGCCCGCACGCTATCGGCCACCAGCTCGAGGTTGGCTGCGGCAGCCATGGCGGGCACGACGATACCGGGACGGAATCCGGGCTGATAAACGATTCCGACCCTGACGTCGGTAGGAATACTGTCGCGCCCTGCTTCCTGTCCCGCTGCAGCCGGCGCGAAGCCGATCAGGTACACGGCGAGGAGCGCGATGAATGACGGCTTTTCCACTCTCTTAGTACCGAGTCGGATCAAAAAAGAATGAAACGCGCAGTTGATCGGAGGGGTAGCCGTCGGGGAGCGGCCCGAAGGCCTGCCGCAAGCCTGCCGTCTCGATCGAGCCGCGAGCCTCCAGATCAAAGGCGGCGCTGCCGGAGCGCTGGATCCAGCTTACGTCCTCGACGGATCCATCGCGTAGGATCGTGAAGGCGAGCTCTGCACTCAACTGCCGCCCGCCCGCGGGCGGGCGCCAATGGCGCTTTATTTGAAAGATGATGTTTGCCAGGTAATCGGGATAAGGGAAAGGAGCCCCTTCGAGCCGCACGGGCTCGTCCACAACGCCCTCTTCCGATTCGTTGGGGGCTGCAGCCGCGACCGCCGCCACCGGCGCCAGATCCGGTTTCGCTGCCTCTTCCTGGGCCTCCAGACGCTCTACCTCTTTCTGCGGCTTCTCCGTCACCGCCGGCTTGGTCTCGGGCACCTTTATCTCGGACTCGGGCTCGGGATCGGGCTCGGGCGTCGGCTCTGGCTGACGCACTCTCCTCGGACTGGGGACCGTCCGAGCCGACACTGCGCTCGGTGCGGCCACTAGCTCCACTTGATAGACGAGCGGCGTGCGAGGAAGGTTGACCTGAGTCGCCCCCCAGCCCATGAAGATCAGAGCCACGGTATGAAGGCTCATCGACCCGAAGACGGCCGAGGAGGGGAGCCCCTCGCCGAGCTCTCGAGGCTCGCGATCCGCGAATAGGCGCCCCACGGTTACCTCCGCTTGAACTCTGGTTCCGCGATGAGCCCCACCGCATCAATCTCCGCCGCCTTTAGCGCTGCAATCACCTTGAGTACGATTCCGTAGCTAGCCGCTTCGTCACCCTGAACGTAGACGGGCGGCGACCCTTTCTGTTTCCAGACGTCGGCGATCGCCGACTTGAACTCGTCAAATGTGACCTTGGCGTCGATGATGTAGATCGAACCTTCGCGGTCGATGGAGACGATGATCGCATCGCTGGCGGGCAAGGGTGCTACTTCGGCCTGGGGCACCCGAATCTCGACGCCGCCCTGAAGGATCGGGGCGGTGATCATGAAGATGATCAACAAGGTGAACGCGACGTCTACGAGATTGATCAGGTTGATATCCGCCGTCAGCGGGAGAGAGCGGGCGCCGTAGAGACCATTTCGCAAACTCATCAGATCTTACCTTCCCTCGCCAGCGCCCCAATGAACTCGTGGGCGAAACCCTCAAGCTCCCCAGCGAATAGGCCTAGCCGATTGGCGAAGTAGTTGTAGCCGATGACCGCCGGAATGGCAACGGCCAACCCAGTTACCGTCGTGATCAGCGCCTCCGAGATCCCGGGCGCGACTGCAGCGATGTTGGCGCTGCCCTGGGCCGCAATACCAAGGAACGCGTTGATGACGCCCACGACCGTGCCCATCAAGCCGAGCAGAGGGCTGACCGTCGCTATGGTGGCGAGCCCCACCAAGCCGTGGGCCAAGTTGTCCCGCTCGGCGACCTGCTCTTTCGTCAACACAAGGCGCAGCGCCTCGACCTGCGCTGCGGATAACTCCTCTCTCGGATTCGAGGACTTTGGCTGTAGGCCCGAGAAGAAGTTCATCCCACGCCGAAACACTCGCAGATAGGGCGAGTCGGAGAGTGCGACAACTGCTCGGTAGGCCTCGTCCAGGTGATCCGCCTGAGCGACCCGGTCCAGAAACTCAGCCTCGAGGATGTGCACACGCCGGAACTGCACCCACTTCCAGAGCATCAGCACCCACGCGATCAGTGAGAAGGCCAGCAACACGATCAGGATCACCTTGGTGGTGACGGTCGCATCGCTGATCATCTCCCACGCCGTCCTGGGCAACGGGGGGGACGTCTGAAGTGCCGCTAAGGACAGCCAGGCGCTCATTTCCGGCCGTCGGCGAGCGCCCTGTATGTTCGCGCTAGTCCGTCTTTCAGATCCACCGCCACCTCCCAACCTAGATTCCGTAGCTTGTCCGTACGAAGGCTATTCCACTCTAGCTCGCCCAGGCGGGCGGGCGCCCTCTCCATCGGCACTCGCCGCCCCGCAGCTTCCATGAGCAGGTCAGCAAGCTCGTTGACGCTGGTCTCCCGTCCGGTGGCGACGTTGAATGCCCGGTCATCCAACTTCGCGCCTGCGGCGAAGTCGGCATGGGAGAGAAGCATGTTGGCGGCGGCGACATCGCCAACGTAAACGTAGTCCCGCGTCTGCTCGCCGTCTCCAAAAATGGTTATCGGCCGGCTTTCCCGGACAAGCCTCGAGAATATTGCCACTACCCCAGCTTCGCCGTGAGGGTCCTGGCGCGGACCGTAGACGTTCGAGTAGCGGAGCGCCACATAGTCGAGCCCGTGCAGCCGGTTGAAGGCGCGCAGATAGTACTCGGAAGCTAACTTGCTCACACCGTAGGGAGACTCTGGCTGCTTCGCCGCCGTCTCGGGGATCGGGCGCTCGGTGGCGTCCCCGTAGACGACTCCCCCCGACGAGATGAACAGCACTCGGCGGGTTCCGTACTCGACCGCGCATTCGAGGATATTGAGAAGCCCCATTACATTTATCCGCGCGTCGAGTCTGGGCTCGGCCACCGAGAGCCTGACGTCGATCTGAGCCGCGTGGTGGTTGACCAGCTCAAAACCACCGCGTCGACCGAAGAGTTCTCTCAGCCCGGCTCCACAAACATCGAGCTCCACAAACTCCGCTCCGTCGGGAACGTTCTCGCGCTTCCCCGAGGAGAGATCGTCGACGACGGTCACCTCCCACCCCCGCGCGAGATAACCATCGGCCACATGAGATCCGATGAATCCCGCTCCACCGGTCACCAGGACTGACTTCTTCCGAGTGGTCTTACTCTTCGCCATGCTCACCCGGGCCCAACAGGAAGCGGAGTGCGGCCAGGATATCCAGATCGCTCCCATTCTCGGCAGCCTTGCGAAGTCGTGTCGTCGGCTCATGCAGGAGCTTGTGTAGCATGCTGCGTGTCAAACGATCGATTCGCTCGCGATCTTGTGGCGACAGGTCCGAGAATTGTGCGATGGCTCTGTCCAACTCCGCTTGCCTGACGCGTTCCGCCCTTTCTCGCAGTTCCTTGATGATTGGCACGGCGCGCAAACCGGCGCGCCATCGCCAGAAGTCGTCCACCGCTCTATCGACGATCCTCTCTGCCGCGGGGACCTCTTCTTGTCGCCTCGCACAGTTGGCTGTCACGATCTGCTCGAGATCATCTATGCTGTATAGAAACACATTGGGCAGGTCGCCGACCGCTGCTTCAACGTCTCGTGGGACCGAGATGTCCACAATCAAGAGAGGCCTGCGCTTTTGGCGGTGGGTGGCACGCTCAACCTCTTCACGCGTGATGACAGCGTGAGGAGCGCCTGAGCACGTGACGAGAATATCGACGTTCGCCAATCGATCCCAGAGCTTCGGGTAAGGGATCGCTCTGCCCCCCATGTCCGCCGCCAGTTGCTCGGCTCTCTCTCGACGCCGGCTAATGACGAATAAGTGATCGAGCCCTTCATCGACCAACGTGCGGGCAGTCAGTCTACCCATCTCCCCGGTACCCAGAACCATGCCGCTCCGACCGCGTAGTGAGCCGAAGATCTTCGTGGCCAGATCAACCGCTGCGGAGGGGACGGACGCCGCACCTTCGGAGATATGGGTCTCCGTTCGAACTCTCCCCCCCACCGACAGCGCCGACTGGAACAGCCTATTGAATATGGCCCGGACCGCTCGGCGATCCCCGCTCAATCCTCGCGCGGCCTCGTAGGCTTCCCGCACCTGACCCTGGATCTGCACCTCTCCCAGCACCATGGAGTCGAGTCCAGACGCTACGCGGTAAAGGTGCCGCACCGCATCTGCACCCCGTCGCACGTACAAATAGCTTTCCAGTTGTTGCGGCAACTCGCCGGCGTGATCTGCGAAAACGCTCACGGCTTCCCTGAGGCCTGCCTCGGAGTCGTCGAGGTGAAAGTAGAACTCTGTTCTGTTGCACGTGGAGAGCAGGGCTGCCTCTCGTACGGCATCGTCTGCGAGCACCCGGGCGAGCGCGGCGGGCACCTCGTTGTGGTCGAACATAAAGCGCTCGCGGACATCGATTGGCGCCGTACGGTGATTGAGACCAACAACAAGGAAAGTCATTACAGGAAGAACCGCGCTTCGGGTGCTATCAGCTTCGCTACGAGATAGGTCAGGAAGACGAGACCGAAACCTCCAACGCTCCAAAACGCCGCTTCGCGACTCGTACGCCGCCCCCCGAAACGCATCCACAACGCTGCCAGCATCAAGACCCAGCTCACCAAGCCCCAGGCGACCTTCAAGTCACCCCACAGCGAGTTGGGCTCGAAGCGCAACACCCAGGCCAGACCGAGCACTATTCCGAGGGTGAGAGCGAAGAAGCCCGCAGCGAGGGACACCTCGCTCAGCTGGTCCAGCGACTCAAGGGACGGGAAGAAACGGAAGACGCTCCCGAGACGCTTGTGCTTCAGTTCCCTAAACTCGAGTAGGTACATCAACCCGGATGCTGCCGCCACGACCCAACCAGCGTATCCGAGGAAGCTCAGAGACACATGCAGGGCGAGCCACGGCCCTTTGAACGTAGTGACTGATCCAGCCGGGTCGATTCCGGTGAGCAGGGCCGCAAGGAGAACGATGAACGCGATGGGAGTCGCTATCAGACAGACGGCCCTAGCGCTGGAGAAGAGTTCGAGGCCTAAGAGGGCCAGAGCGATCAGGAGAGCCAGAGTGGCGAGCGAGGGACCCAGCCCGACCAGCGGGAGCTCGTGGAAGCGCGCCCAATAGAGCAGTGCTCCGGTTGTGTGGAGCAGAACACCAGCGAGCAGGAGGGCCGAAGCCACCTTTGACCCGCCGGGTCGAGCCCGAACGAACTGTCTTACATACCTAATCGTCGCCGCCAAATAAAGAGCGGCGGCGCCGGCATATGCCAGAGTCAGCATGGCCACGGAATATAGGGAAGGCAAGGCCGGATACTAGACCGGCCAGCGCTGAGCTGGCCGGTCTAGTGGAGCAAGTTGTGGAGGTGAGCCGGAAAGCTACGAGGGCATCTTTGCTACCATACGAACCGGCAGTCCCTCGATGATCGCGGGATGCTCTTGGGAGATGACCCGCAGCGTAGACGTACCCTCCATCACTCGAACGACGCGCCCGACGGCAATCGGCTCTTCCGGCAGCCGGTAGCCGCTCGTGGAGACGCGGTTTGGGGCGTAGAGACTGAACTCATCGCCAATATCCACGCCTTGGTTGCGGCCGATATCGATGAAAATGATGTCCTCGACCGAGGGGACGGCCTGCCCCATGAAGAGACCCACCAGTTCACCCGACGGTCCCGTAGCTACGGGCTGCGCGAAAACGCCAGGTCGGTCATCGAAGCGCTCGGCGCGGACCGCTGAATTGCCAATGTTGATCGGGTCGTAGATCTCGGTTACGACAACCGTCGAAACGTCGTCGTAGACGGCGGCCACGGTGACGAGTCCAGTTGGCCGGATGACGTAGCCATAGCCTTTTACCCGGCGGTCGATCTGAAGCAGCAAGAGAAGGTCGCCGGGGGCCGGCGGCTCGCCGCCCGGATGACTCACGTACAGCTTGCTAAATACTGTTACGTTTAGATAATCGCCCCGGACGTTGACGGTGGAGCGGGCGGCCGCTGGCTCGATCACCTCACCACGCGCTCCGAGCTCGTCCAGCTGAACGAGCATGGCAGCGCGATGAAAGTCGTACTCGCTGACCGCAACCGGCGGCGTCGGCGGTTCACGCTGGTAGGTGAGCGTCTGCCGCTGGAGCTGTCGAGCGACGAAGATCGTTTGAACGCCTGACATATCAATGGGCTCGATCTCACCGAACTCCGCCTCAGGGGGCATGAATTCAGGTTCGACCGCGACCTCGACTTCGCCTTCACCTGGCAGGCCCTCGACGGGGATCTCTCCCGCGATCAACTCCACCTCGGCGATCTCTTCGGCCCCAGGCAGGCGCAAGCGCTCGTCCGGATAGATCCAGTGCGGATCCTCGATCACCATCGTGTTGATGCGATAGATCTCGGGCCACAGGAACGGATCAGTCAGATAGAACTGGGCCAGATCCCACAGCGTATCTCCGGGACGGACCATATGCGTCTGACGGCCTTCTTGTGTCGGCGGGGTCTGTTGTTGCTGCGCTTCTTGAGCTTGAAGGGGGAGAGCTTCAGGCAGTAGAGCCGCCAACAGCACGGCGGCGACGGTTAAAGAGTTACTAGAAGGGGAGGTCGTCACCCTCCTCCAGCGAGTCCGCTGGGAAATCTTCATATGTTTCTCCCCCATTGGTCGGCGCTTTTTGGAGCTCAAGGCTCGCGCCGTCTCCGCGGCCACCCAACATCACCATTTCGTTCGCCACTATCTCAGTGGTGTAACGAGTCTGGCCGTTTGGGTCTTCCCATTGGCGATATTGAATTCGCCCCTCCACATAGACTCGATCACCTTTCTTCAAGTACTGTTCGGCGATCTCGGCCAACTTGTTCCAAGCTATGACCCGGTGCCACTGTGTCTCATCCTGCATCTCACCGGTGCGGCTTGTCCAGCGACGATTCGTGGCCACCGAAATCGTCACTACTTGCGATCCACTCGGAGTGGTGCGAATCTCGGGATCATTCCCGAGGTTCCCGATGATCATCGCTTTGTTTACGCTACGCGACATGTTCTCCTACCTCCACCTGGGAATTGGCGCCTTACTGCTCTACTCGACGCCGAAATGATTATACCCGAGCGTCAAATTATTGTCAACGCAGCGCCTACGCCGCTTAACTCCCGTGGAGCCTAGACGGGCTCCGTGAGCCCCAGAGACATCACCCGCGCATCCTCCAACGGCGCCCGGTAGTAGCGGCGCTTCACGCCCGACATCACGAAGCCCCGGCGCTCGTACAGGCTCTGAGCCTCGCGGTTGCTCGTCCTCACCTCCAAAAAGATCCGCGAAGCGCCTCGATGGCGCGCCCTCTCGATGGCCTGATCGAGCAATCGCCGCCCTAGACCGTGACGCCGCCACTCACCCATAACCGCCAGGTTGCCCAGCTCAGCCCCCTCGGCCAGAAACCAGACCACCGCGTAGCCGGCGACGGAGTCGTCCAGCGTCGCCACCCACAGATCCGCATCCCGGCGGAACAGTAGGTTGCGGAACGTGCTTCGACTCCACGGCGTGGAGAAGGAGGCCCGCTCGATACTCGATACCCGATCGAGGTCGGCTTCCTTCATCGGCCGGACCTCCGGGTTGAGGAGCGGCTTAACCGTGCTCACGATGACTCGCGTCGTCCTTTTACCCGCCAGTTACCCGCCAGTCCCTTACATACTCTGGCTCCCACTCCGCCGGGCTCTCGATAAGCCCCAGGGCCGGAACGGTGCGCCTCAGCCAGAGTAGGCTGGCGGCGCGCGGAAAACCCACGTGCTCCTGCTGCACTTGGGCGCGGGGAAACCGGTCCTTGATCTGGTCTTCGTAGGCGATCGCCCCCTCGCCCACGAACACGGGCTCGAGCTCCCGCGACGCCAATTCATCCAGGAGAGGCCCGATCGGGCGTGCGGTTGGTGGCATGAGCTCGCCGACACGACCCCCCCTCAAGTCATAACATGCCCCATAGACCTCGCCGCGTCGAGCGTCGAACATGGGACACACCAGCCCTCGCGCTCCCGAGCCGGCGGCGACTACCAGGAGGCTGGAGTAAGCGTAGAGCGCCGCCCCTCGCGCCATCACCCAGCCTTTGGCCATCGATGCGGCGATCCTGACGCCGGTGAAAGATCCCGGCCCGGCGCCCGTGACGAATGAGGTGACCTCTTCGGGTTCAGTCTCAGTCGCCGCCAGAGCATAGTCGATGGCAGGTAAGAGCCGCTCCGAATGGTTACCCTGGATCCTGAGCGTCAACTCAAGGGCAAATCCATCACGCCATACCGCCACCGAGCCCACGGGCGTAGCCGTCTCCACGGCGAGCCATACTTGGGAAGACTGGGGCGGGTCCGCCACGCCTTCGCTCGCCTCGCTTACCAGGCCAGCAGCTCCGGCGCTGTGCCCATTCGCCTCACTCGCGCTTCCCTGACATCCGGGCTATCGCCGTAGTTCAACATCACCTCCCAGCGCGCTTCCGGCTGCTGATCCCCAGCCCGATTCGCCCACTCGAGGAGCACCAGGGCCGGAGCCTGCAGGAGCTCCTCCCAACCCAGAGGGGCGATCGCATCACCGGGGCGAAGCCGGAAGAGGTCGACGTGGTATACCTCGAAACCGCGTTCACTCCGATATCTCTGAACGAGAGTGAAGCTGGGAGAGGGGATGCGCTGTGCGACGCCGGCGCCGCGGGCGATCGCCCGCGCCAGCACGCTCTTGCCTGCTCCCAATGGGCCGTGGAGCGCTATCCAACAGGGTACGGGCACCTCGGCACCGACGCGCCGGCCCCAGCCGACGAGCTCCGCCTCCGTCAGCGAGCGGGGAGCCAGAGCGTCTCGCTCCGCCACGATGCCGGATCCCTCAGTTGTCATCGTTCCCTAGCTTGCGCCCTCGGCCGACGCGCGCCGCGTCGCCCTCCGGACGGCTCAAGGCACTTCTCCTGCCCAGCTCGGCGCGAATCTCGAAGATTTGATCGCGCCGCTGAGATGCAGTCTCGAAGTCCAGGGCCTCGGCGGCTCGCTCCATCTCCTCCGTCAGGGCCTCGATCAGCTCCTCGGGGTTGAGCCCCGGGACGGTGAGCGCCGTCTCCGCCGTCGCTGCGCCGGGATCCATCCTGACGTCGGCCACGGCTGTGGCACTTCTAATCTCATCCGCCGACTTACGAATCGAGCGAGGGATGATCCCGTGTTTCTCGTTATGGCTTCGTTGAATCGTCCGGCGCCGGTTCGTCTCGTCGATACAACGCCGCATCGAACCCGTGATCGTATCGGCGTACATGATCGCTTTGGCGCGCTCGTTCCGCGCGGCGCGCCCGATCGTCTGGATCAGGCTCTTGTCCGATCTGAGGAACCCCTCCTTGTCGGCGTCGAGAATGGCCACGAGCGACACTTCGGGCAGATCGAGACCCTCTCGCAGGAGATTGATGCCCACGAGCACATCGAAGTGTCCCAGCCGCAAGCTGCGAAGGATGCTCACCCTCTGTATAGCGTCGATATCCGAGTGCATGTAGCGCACCCTGATGTCCAGGCCGAGCAGGTATTCCGTCAGGTCTTCCGCCATGCGCTTCGTCAGCGTCGTGACCAGCACGCGTTCATCCAGCGCAGCCCGTTCGCGAACTTCGGCGATCAGGTCGTCGACTTGCCCTCTCACCGGCCTCACCTCGATCTCCGGGTCGAGAAGCCCGGTCGGCCGGATGATCTGTTCCACCACAACACCGTTCGAGCGGCGAAGCTCGTAGTCGCCCGGCGTGGCGGATACGAAGATCAGGCGTGGGACCAGGTTCTCCCACTCTTCGAACTTCAGGGGTCTGTTGTCTAGAGCGCTGGGCAGGCGGAATCCGTAATCGACCAGAGTCTGCTTGCGCGAGCGGTCGCCTTCGTACATCCCGCCGATCTGAGGAATGCTGGCATGCGATTCGTCGACGATGACCAAGTAGTCATCCGGGAAGTAATCGAGGAGACACGCCGGCCGCTCGCCCGCCTTTCTGCCGGAGAAGTGACGAGAGTAATTCTCGATCCCCGAGCAGAATCCCATCTCACGCAGCATCTCCAGATCGTAACGTGTTCGATGCTGCAGTCGCTGGGCCTCGAGCAGCTTGTTCTCGCTGTTGAGCTCCGCCAGTCTCTCTTTCAGCTCTCGTTCGATCGAGACTATCGCCCGGTCGAGGGAGTCTTCGCCGATTGCGTAGTGTGTCGCCGGGTAAATCGCCGCCCGCTCGAGCTCGGCGATCACTTCGCCAGTTAGAGGGTCGATCTTGGTCAGTCGATCCACCTCGTTGCCCCAGAGCTCGATGCGGACCGCCTGCTCCTCGTAGGCGGGGAAGACCTCGACCACATCCCCGCGTACCCTGATGGTGCCGCGCTTGAACTCGTAGTTGTTGCGGCTGTACTGGATGTCTACAAGCGCGGCCATTATCTCATCGCGGCTTATGACCTGGCCTCTCTCGAGCAGCACGAGCAGATCTCGATACTCGCGCGGGTCGCCCAACCCGTAAATCGCGGAAACGGACGCGACCACGATGACATCGTCGCGCTCCATCAAGCTGGACGTCGTGCGCAGCCGCAGCCTGTCGATATCCTCGTTTATCGAGGCATCCTTTTCGATATATGTATCGGTTTGGGGAACGTAGGCTTCAGGTTGGTAGTAGTCGTAGTACGATATGAAGTACTCGACAGCGTTCTTGGGAAAGAACTGTTTGAGTTCCCCGTAGATCTGCGCGGCTAGCGTCTTGTTGTGGCTCATCACGAGCGTCGGCCGACCCCAGCGAGCCACCACGCTCGCCATGCTCACCGTCTTGCCGGAGCCCGTCACGCCCATCAGCGTCTGCAGGCGCTCCCCGCGCTCGAGCCCGGCGGCCAGCTCCCGGATCGCGGGGGGCTGATCACCTGTGGCTTCAAACGGCAGTCGCAGGTCGAACGGAGCTCGCGCCTTAACCCTCAAGGCTGTCGAACCAGCTATCGAGTTTGTCTTCGCTGAACTCGTCGTCGTCCCCATTCTGCTGTTCGGCCGCGGACGCGTCTGCAGGCAACGTACTCAAGAGTTCCTTCGAGCGGCTGAGCATGGGAGCCGCTCCCAACTTCTCGAATATCTCATGGGCGCGCTCGGCTGCGGCGCGCGCTTCGCCTGGTTTGGTCCGCTCCAGAACCGTCGCCCGGTGGTATTGCAGGAACCCCTCGCCGTAGAGGTCTTTGTCCAGGGTTTCGCCAATCCCTTGGTCCGCTACCATTCCCGCCAGCCACGCGTCGCTGTCCAGATCGATCACCCGTATTCTGACTGCATCACCCTCGGCTCGGCGCTCGAACCAACCTTCTTTGCCCTGGTAAAGCTGTTCCAGCCGAACCGCTTCCTGCCAGGCCTGCAACTCGTCTCCCATTTCCAGGTAGGAAAGGGCTCGAACCGCAGTACTATGGAAATCTTCGCGCCAGGCGCCCGCCTCCGGGAGCTGCTGGCGTATGGCTTCGGTCAACTCGAGAACCCTGCCGTAATTACCGCGCTCAAACTCTAAGCGAGCTATGCCTGCCCGGCAGCGAAGCACCAAGGATTGATCTTCGAGGTCCTCGGCAAGGCGCAGCCCGTCGTAGTACAGCTCGCTCGCCTCGCCGAAGTTTCCCTGGAAGGTCTTGAGCTCTGCGATGTTGGTCTTCATCGCGACCCTCTGCTCATCCACCCCGGCGGCCTCGAGCTGTTCGAGCGCGGAGCTCCAGTGATGTAGCGCATCGTCCCAATCCCCTGCTCGAAAGCTAGCCATCCCCAGCAGGTCGTGGCACGCCGCCACGCCATCGGGCGCTTCCACCTGGGCGAAGAGCTCGCGAGCGCGCTCCGCCAACTCGCGTCCCTCCTGCGGGCTATCCCAGGA
The DNA here is from genome assembly GCA_947581815.1 of Candidatus Indicimonas acetifermentans. GTDB lineage: Bacteria > Gemmatimonadota > Gemmatimonadetes > Palauibacterales > KS3-K002 > Indicimonas > Indicimonas acetifermentans. Next base: position 23,988 of record CANPVX010000001.1, read on the forward strand.
GATCTGTACCCCGGCCAAGCGGTAGGCCGCCTGAGCCACGAATTCAGGTTCGCCAGGGGTCTTCGCTACGTACATGGCCTCCTCGGCCATCAGGAGCGCCTCCTCGGCCCGTCCGGCACGCTCGGCTATCACGCAGGCCAGATCGAGCGCTGCCACAAGCTCGGCGGACTCCTGCGCTTTTCTCGCCGAATCCACGAGCTGCCCCGTCAGGGCCGACAGCTTCGAGGGCTCGACGCCGGCCTCCAGCTGAAGCCAACCCAGCATCACGCCGGCGCTCACCTTCATCTTCGTGTCATCCCCGGCGCTCGACCGCTCGAAGACGCGTTCGAGCATCTTCAGCGCCTCTGGCTCGCGCCCGGTTGCCGCAAACAGCGTCGCGAGCCGGTGCTCGAGGCGAAGCCGCTCTCGGTCATCGTGAGAGGCTTGTGCGGCCGCGAGCAGCAGCTCTTCCAGTTCGTAAGGGGCGAACAATCGTTCGGCCAGCTCCACCGCTCTCATGCGCCACTTCTGGGCCGGGGCTTCTAGCCCCGAGCGGGAATAGAGGCTCGCGATCTCGTCTGCGATATCGCCGGAGCCGTTCGCGGCCAGTTTTTCTAGGGTCTCGGCCGCCCGGCTCAACAAGTGCGGTCGCCGCTTGCCAGTAACCCGCTCAGCAGCCAGGCGACGGATCACGGGATGCCTAAACTGGAACCGGCTCGATCGCGTTCCGTTCAGCCACCGATATTCTCCGATATCGTCGAGCAGGCCGTGCTCTTCCTGCGCCCTGTGAAGGTCCTCGGCTATGGCTGTGGCGTCTTGCCCGATCAGCCCCGCCAGCACCGCTGTGTCGATCACGGAGCCGCTGAGGGCGGCGGCTTCCAGTGCCCAACGGAGGCTGGGCTCCAAAGCTTCGAGACGTTCCACAACTAGGGTTTCCACATCCGTCTCTCCGGCTGGCAGATCTCGCGCCGACGCCGTGTGCTTGAAGAGCTTGCGGCGCAGCTTCTTGCGCTCCTTCAACCAGCGCACCACCTGCTCTGCGCAGAACGGATTACCCTTGGCGAAATCCAGGACGAGTTGCGCCAGGTCCTTGGACGCCGACCCATGCAACGTCTGCTCGACGACGCTCAGAATCGCGCCGTCGTCCAGCTCGCGGACGGCGATCTCGACCGCGTTGGAGCCGAGCTTGCGCCGGACCGCGTCGATCGATACGCCTTCGCCGCTCTTCGGGCGTTGGTACGTACAGATTACGAGTAGGGGCAGCGCTCCGAACGCGGCACCCAGCTTGGTGAGAAGATCGAGGGTGGAGCGATCGCTCCACTGCAGGTCATCTATGAAGATCGCGACTTGGCGCTCTTCGGTTATCGCCCGCCATAGGGCCAGCTGCTGCTCGAACAACGCATTCCGGCTCGGGGTCGAATCCTTCGGCGACAACCATCCCGGCGCCTTCTGGGCCACGAGGCTGGCGAGCGCCGCGCCCCCTTTAACGCCTCCCAGCAGGGAAACGAGCTCGCGAAAGGGCCCGTAGGCGCGCGAAGCGCTCTGATCCTGGACGCACAGCGCCCTCAGAGTCACCACGTCCGGGGCCCGAGCCTCGAGCCGATCGAGGAAACCCCTAGCCAGAGCGGTTTTTCCCACGCCCGAAGCACCGGTGAGGAGCACAAGGCGGCCGCGGCCGCCTTTCAGGTCCCTGAAGGCGCCTTCAAGCTGAGTGAGCTCAGTGGCACGTCCTGCGAGTTGCATCCCCGTTCGCTCATCCCTTCACATACTGCTCCGCCGGGCCGCCCGGCGGGAGCCGGGTCGGCGGATCCCCTATCCCAATAATACATCGAACCCTGGAGAGTGGTCCATCCTATAGCGGGTGGATCGGAAGGGGACAGTTCAGTGACATCAGCGGGGGCTCTGATTGACCGGGAGCCAAAGCCGCAACTCAGGCGTCGCCTAATCAGCTTCCTGACATCGCGAGTATTCGCGAACGAATCTCTTTGGAGACGGGCATAACCGACAGTCGCGGCATCCGTACCAATTCCCATGCGTCGAACTGCCCACTCTCTTTGATGCGGCTGAGCGTCACGGGTTTGGCCAGTCTGCGGACAGGTTTCACGTCAAATACGACAAAGCGCGCCTCGCTCGCGTTTGGATCGGGATAGGCTTCCGTCTCGACGCGGGCTATGCCGACGATGGCCTTCTCCTTGCCGGTGTGGTAGAAAAAAACTTCGTCGCCAGGCTTCGCGTGGCGCATGTGCTTGAGGGCCAAGTTGTTAGCGACGCCGTCCCAGACCGCGCGCCCCTCTTTCTCAAGATCCTCGAACGAATAGTCGTTCGGCTCACTCTTCAGTAGCCAGTAGCGGGCCACCTACTTGTCGATCTCCGCTCGAAGATTCGAATCCGCTAGCCGCTCGCGCCTCTCAATGCTCGTCACACCTTTCACTTTTCGCACGGACTTCATGACCTTCGTAAGATGCGACAGGTCCTCGATCTCGACCACGAACTCGCCCACCATTCCGCCTTCGATCCCGGTGATGCCGGCACTCTGGATATTGGTGCCCGTGTTGGTGATGGCTGTGGCGATATCCGATAGTAGGCCACGACGATCCGTGCCCTCGGTGACAAGGCGAACGAAGAAACGCTGCGCTCCATCCGTCTGCCAGTCTATTTCTATCCTGCGTTCAGGGTGATCTGCGAACTTCAGGATGTTGGGGCAGTCGCTTCGGTGGATCGAGACTCCCCTGCCGCGAGTGATATATCCCACGACGTCATCTCCTGGCACAGGCTGGCAGCATTGTGAGTAGCGCACCATGACGTCGGTGATCCCTTGAATCTTGACTCCCCGCGAGCCTTTGATCTGGTCGACGAGCCGCGTCAAGGGCGATGGCTTGTCGGGTTGCTCCGACAGCGGCTGATCCGGCCAAAGAGCCCTGAGCGCCTGTGTGAGAGAGACATCACCCCGCCCAAGCGCTGTGTAGAGGCTCTCGACGTTCGAGTACCCGAGCTTAGAAGCCGCCTGGCTGAGCTCGGCCTCGCTCATCTTCTTGCGACGCTTCTTGACTTCACGCTCCAGGAAATCCTTCCCGATCCGCGTCGCGCTCTCGTCCTCCTCCTGGCGGACCAGGTGCCTGATCTTCTGTCTCGCTCGCGCCGTCTGCACGAAGTTCAGCCAGTCACGGGAGGGTGACCGCTTCGGATTCACGATGACCTCTACGGTGTCACCGCTGTTCAGCTCACGTGTCAACGGCGCGATGCGCCCGTTGACCAGCGCGCCGTCGCAGTGGTAGCCGATTTCCGTGTGCACTGCGAAGGCGAAGTCGATGGGTGTAGCCCCCTTCGGCAGCTGCTTGACGTCGCCTGCAGGCGTAAACACGAAGATCTCGTCTTCGAACAGGTCGATTCTGAGGAATTCCATGAATTCCTCGGGCTCTTTTGTCTCTCGTTGCCACTCGAGGACCTGCCGAAACCAGGAGAGCTTCTCGTCGACTTCGTCGCGTCGCTCCACGTGGTCTTCCGCGGCACCCTCCTTATAGCGCCAGTGTGCGGCGATCCCGAACTCCGCGGTTCGATGCATGTCACGCGTACGAATCTGCACCTCGTACAGCCGTCCGCCGGGGCCGAAGATGGTCGTGTGGAGAGACCTATACATATTCGATTTCGGCGTGGCGATGTAGTCATGGAAGCGCTCGGTCAGCGGCGTCCACTGGTTATGGATCACCCCTAGCGCATGGTAACAGTCCTTCACGCTCTCGGTTATGACGCGGATCGCCATCAAATCGTAAATCTCTTCGTACGGCAGACCGCGCTTGACCATCTTATTTTGGATCGACCACAAGTGCTTGGGCCGGCCCGTCACTTCACACTGAACTCCCGCTTCCTCCAGCGCCTCCTGCAGGGGCTCTTCAAGTTTCGATATCCATTCTTCTCGGTCGCGCCGCCGATCACGAATCTTCTTTGCGAGCTGCTTGTACGCTTGAGGCTGCAACGATTTGAAGGCCAGATCCTCCAACTCCCATCTGACCTTGGCCATGCCGAGACGGTGGGCGAGCGGAGCGTATATTTCGCGCGTCTCGAGCGCGATACGCCTTTGCTTGGCTCCCGAGAGCGCTTCCAACGTGCGCATGTTGTGAAGCCGATCGGCGAGCTTCACGATGATGACCCTGGCATCCCGCGCCATGGAGACAATCAGCTTTCGGAAGTTCTCCGCCTGCTGCTCGGTGCTCGAGCTGAACTTGACCCGACCGATCTTCGTCAGACCCTCGACGATGGTGGCGATCTCGAGCCCGAAGACCTCACGGATCTCGTCGACCCCGACGTCCGTATCTTCGACGACGTCGTGCAGGAATGCCGCGCAGATGGAGGCGGCGCCGAGTTGGAGCTCCGCCAGGATCACTCCCACTTCGACGCAATGGGTTATGTAGTCTTCACCCGACTTGCGCTTTTGGCCATGGTGTGCTTGCTGGCTATACTCGAACGCACGCGCGAGGAGCGCGAGGTCCACGTGGTCCTTCGTCTCCCCGATCGCATCCAAGAACTTGGCGGGCAGCACGTCCGCAGGGTTCGGCGCTGCCTCCGCCCCTTGGGGCTCCGGTACTTCGAGAATCTCCGTTTCGCGATCCGATTCCATACCCGCTGGTCCTGCTCGTCGGCCGGGCCTTTCGCCCTCCGGGGAGACTTGTCGCAGTTACATTTTTTGTACACGGGGAGCCGCCTAGCGTTTCGCTCAAGGCACACCCCGAACAGTCTAGAATCGCGATATTCAATGGACGTGGCAAGTTACGGGGCCGGGCCAAGCTCGGCGGAGCTGTCGGACCTGGGTGTTGGGTGACGCTTCAGCGATCGTCGGCGGGAAGCAGGCCCAAATCGAGGAAGCTGCTATATCTGCCGTTCCCGACCACGACATGGTCCCTGACCGGAACGCCCAGCACGCGGCCTGCGTTGACCAGTTGGCGTGTGACCTCGCGGTCGGCGGGCGAAGGGGTCGGATCCCCGCTGGGGTGGTTGTGCACGAGAATCACGGCGGCGGCAGCCTCGGCGAGGGCCGGAGCGAAGACCTCCCGGGGGTGGATCACGGAGGCATCGAGGATGCCTCGGGTGATCATCACGTCGGAGATGACGGCGTTCTGGCTGTTCAGCAAAAGGATGTGAAACTCCTCTTGCCGCAGATCGCGCAACTTGAGCTCGAAGCGGCGATATACGTCCCTCGGCGACGAGACGCGCCCGTCCTCCATTCGTACTTCTTGAGCGCCCCTTCGACCCAACTCCAGCGCTGCCTGAATGCTCACCGCTCGGGCTTCGCCGATCCCTGGAATCGCTCTGAGCTGCGAGCTCGTGGCGGCGGCGAGACGTCTGAGCGACCTGCCGAAGCTTTGGTAGACCGTCTCAGCGACCTCCAGGGCCGTCCTACCGCCCGCGCCGCTCGACAGCAGAATGGCGAGCAGCTCGGCCGTGCGCAGCGCGCCGGGGCCTAGAGCGCGAAAGCGTTCGCGCGGACGCTCATCGGTGGGCCAGTCCTTGATCCGAGCGGTGTGCGCGGGGCCTAGCCCGGGAGCGATTTGGACGGGGTGCGGCGTATCCGTGGTTCGCATGCTACCCCCAAAATGCTGGGGCAGATCAACCGATCGTCACCGCGTATCGGCGAACCAGGGCGCCTGCTAGCCCGGTCGCCCGTGGCACTTCTTGTATTTCTTGCCGGAGCCACAGGGGCAAGGATCGTTTCGGCCAACCTTGTCGCCAGCCAGTGCGGGTGCCGCCACCCGAGGCGCGCCGACGACCGCCGTCCCGGCTTGGGGTCGTGGTGCGGCTGCACCGACTTGGGCCGGGGCGGCGACACCGGCCTGGGCCGAGGCTGCAACTCCCGTCGCTGCGAATCCTGAACCGACGACCGAGCCCGGGGCGACTCCCTCGTCGGTGGTGTCGAGGGTCGGGCCCGATATCCGAGTGATCGTCGGGGCGCGCATAGGCTGGGGCGGCATCACCTGAGCCTTGAAAATACGGTCGGCCATCGTTCGCCGCAGATCGCTCATCAGATCCAAGAACATGTCGTAGGCTTCCTTCTTGTACTCGACGAGTGGATCCTTCTGACCGTACGCCCTGAAGTAGATTCCGGCCTTCAACTGGTCGAGGTCGTACAGATGGTCTTTCCACTTCTCGTCGACCGTATAGAGAAAGATGTAGGAAAGCACACGCTCCGCCTGCTCACCGAAGCTCTCGAGCTTCCTGGTGAAGGCTTCCCTAGCTTTTCCCTTCACGGCATCGAGCACCGCCTCTCGACCGTCCCACTCGAGCGCGGCATCCATGGAGTTCACGTCCGGTAGTTCGGGGCAGTTCAGGAAGAAGTCCAGCAGCAGCCGGCTCTTCAGTCCGGCGAGGTCCCAATGTTCCTCGTGGCCGTCTTCGGGCATGTACTCGGCGACATGGTTGGCTAGCGTGTCGCGGACCATGTCCCAGACTTCGCCCTTGAGATCTTCTCCGCCTTCGAGCGCGAACAGCCGCAGGTCGTAAATGACCTCACGCTGCTGGTTCATTACGTCGTCGTATTCGAGCAGCCGTTTTCGGATCTCGAAGTTTTGCATCTCGACGCGCTTCTGGGCCCGCTCGATCGATTTCGTCACGAGGGGGTGTGTTATGACCTCCCCCTCCTCGGCCCCCATCTTGTCCATGATCTTGGCGATCCGCTCCGCCATGAACAGCCGCATCAAGTCGTCTTCGAGCGAGAGGAAGAATCGCGAAGCCCCCGGATCTCCCTGCCGACCCGAGCGACCCCTGAGCTGCCGATCGATACGGCGCGAGTCGTGTCGCTCGGTACCTAAGATCTGGAGGCCGCACGGCGGGTCGTCGAAGCAACCGAAGCTCTTCGCCAACGCGCTGCCGAGATCCGCCTCTTCCCGAATCTGTCCGAAATCCGGCTGCTGGGCGGTGATGGCACAAACGCTACACCTGACCACGCCCCCGCCGAGTTTGATGTCGGTCCCGCGGCCAGCCATGTTCGTGGCTATCGTCACCGCTCCCGGCTGGCCCGCCTTGGCCACGATTTCGGCTTCGCGCTCATGGTACTTGGCGTTGAGGACCTGGTGCTGGATGCCGCGTCGTCTGAGCATTCGCGCGACGGTCTCGGAACTGTCGACGCTGGTTGTGCCGACGAGGATAGGTAACCCACGTTCGTGCAGCCGTTCGATCTCGTCGAGCAACGAAGTGTATTTCTCGCGCTTAGTCTTGAAGATTACATCGTCCTGGTCGATGCGCCGGACGGGCCGATTTGTGGGAATGACCATCACATCGAGCCCGTAGATCTGGTGGAACTCGCCCTCTTCCGTCTCGGCGGTACCCGTCATTCCGGACAGCTTGCTGTGCATACGGAAGTAGTTCTGAATCGTAATCGTGGCGAGCGTCTGTGTTTCGCCACGGACTGTGACTCCTTCTTTCGCCTCCACAGCCTGGTGCAATCCGTCGCTCCATCTGCGTCCCGCCATCTTCCGACCGGTGAACTCATCAACGATGATCACCTGGTTGTTCTCGACGACGTACTCGGTATCGCGGTCGTAGAGCGTGTACGCCTTGAGTAGCTGGTAGATGATATGGATCTTCTCAGATTTTTCGGCATACTGCTTCTCGAGCTCCGCGATCTTGGCTCGCTTCGCGTCCGCAGACAGCGATTCATCCTTCTCGACGGCGTGGAAAGCCTCAGACAGATCGGGCACCACGAAAGCCTCGTGGTCCGTGGGGGACATGATATCGAGGCCCTGGTCGGTGAGATGGACTTGTTGCCCTTTCTCATCCATAGAGTAGAGGAGCGTCTCATCGAGCTCGTTCAGACGCTTCTCCCGCATGTAGTCGGCTTCGACTTTCTGGATGAGCTTTCTAAGTCCCGAATCCTGAAGCAGCTTCGCGAGCTTGCGGTTCTTGGGCATCCCTCGCTGCGCCAGTAGGAGTTTCTCTCCCACCTGGAAGTTCGCTTCCGCGCTGCCCCCGTCACCGTCGGCACCCTCGAGGAGCTGGGCCGCGTCGGCTAGGAGAGTGTTGACGATATTGGTCTGCTTCTTGGCCAGGCTCGATACCTGCGAGCTGAATTCCCCGTAACGTTTGTTATCTTCGCTGCCGACGGGCCCGCTGATGATCAAAGGGGTTCTGGCCTCGTCGATCAGCACCGAATCGACCTCGTCGATGATCGCGTAGTTATGTCCCCGCTGAACACGCTCCTCCAAGTGGTGGACCATATTGTCGCGGAGGTAGTCGAACCCGAACTCGTTATTGGTCCCGTACGTGATGTCGCAAGCGTAAGCGGCATGACGCTCTGCACTGCCGGGATCCGTTGCGTCGATGCAGCCCACTGTGAGTCCGAGGAACTCGAAGATGTTCCCCATCCACTCGGAGTCACGCCTGGCCAGGTAGTCGTTGACGGTGACGAGGTGCGTCCCCTTGCCTGACAGCGAGTTCAGATACAGCGGCAATGTCGCAACCAGCGTCTTTCCCTCGCCAGTCGCCATCTCTGCGATCTTCCCTTGGTGTAGGACGACCCCGCCGATGAGCTGAACGTCGTACGGAACCATGTCCCATTTCATCTCCCGGCCACGCACGATGATGGTTCGCCCCAACAGCCTCCGGCACGTCTCGCGCACGGTGGCGAATACCTCCGGCAGCAACCCGTCGAGCAGCTCCTGGATCGTGGCCTGGAGCTCCTCCTCGAGCTCGACGATGCGCAGCGCCATGCGCTCACGATCGCTGGCCTCCTCCGTGCGTTTCTTGGTCTCTCTGAGCTCGGTCAGCTCCTCATCCAAGTCCTGGGTCCGCTCTCGCATGAAAACTCGGAATTTCTCGGTCTGCGCCTTGAGCTGCTCGTCCTCCAGCTCCGCTAGCCGCGATTCGTGAACGTGGATCTCCTCCACGATCGGCTGAATCTCGCGGATATCGCGCTCGAATCTCGTGCCGAAGAAATTCGTTACTGCGTGCTTAATCATGCCATGAAAAGTGGTGTATTTGGTTTTAGTTCCGACCCTTGTACAACGAATGCTCCACAATGATCCGGTAGACCGGGGCGGGCACGAGGTAGCGAAACGGTCTGCCCTCCCGGACTCGCGCGCGGATATCGGTAGAAGATATCTCCACCTGGGTCACGGGCACGTATCTGATGCGATCGAAACCTGCCGCCCAATCGGGATCGACGGCTACGTCGGCTCGAGCCAGGGCGGCGAGCGTGACCCGATCCACTAGTTCTTCCGCCCGATACCACTCGTGGATCTCTGCAAGAATATCAGATCCGACGAGCAGGAAAAGCTCAGCTTCGGGGTTGGCCTCGCGTAGCTCGGCCACCGTATCGACGGTATACGACGGACCGCTTCGGCGTAGTTCGCGATCATCTACGGCGAAGAGCTCGGATCCACTTTCAGTAATCGACTCTTCAACCATTCGGAGGCGTAGCGACGCGGGCGCCTCTACTTCCGAGGTCTTAAACGGGTGCACACCCGCCGGGATGAAGAGCACGCGGTCCAACGAGAGCGCCGCCGCGGCATCATCGGCAATGATCAGGTGGCCGCTGTGAAGGGGATCAAACGTGCCACCCAGGATACCGAGCCTCATTTCCGGCAGCACGCCTCGAGTGCGCCTCGCCTATTCGGCTTCACTCGACGCCTTTTTCTCTACGTCCCGGGCTTGGCGGGAATCGGGATACTCACGGATCAGGCGAGTCTTGATCTCCGCCGCGTCCTCAGCGTAACCGACGCGTGTGTAGCTCTCATAGAGCGTCAGCATGGCTTCGGGCTCGACCGTCGAGCCACCGTAGGTCACGAGCAGATACTCGAGATACACGATAGCGGAGTCGTAGGCTTTGCGTTTGTAGTAATAGAGCGCGTTCAGATACTGCTTTCGCGCCAACTTATCGACCAGCTCGCCGATTCGCTCGTTGGCTTTCGCGGCGTATGGGCTGGAGGGGTAGAGTAGCACGACAGACCTGCATTGATCGATCGCTTCTTGGGTGAACTCCTGATCGAGCTCGGGTCGGGGGGAGAGTTGATAATAGGATTCGCACGCGCGGTAGCGCGAGTCATCCGCCAGCGCGCCCGCAGGGCGGTTTTGAGCGAGTCTCAGGAATTCGCTCGCAGCGGTGATGAACTGCCTCTGCTGGTAGTACGATTCACCGATCATGTATTGGGCGCTGTCCGTTTTCGTATGCCCCGGATCCTGAAAGATGAATCGCTGGAGGGCCTCGATCGCATTTCCGTAACTTCGCCGCTCGAACTCTTGGCGCCCGAGCTGGTACAGCTCATCGGGCGTCGCGTCGCGGGGCAGCTCCTTGGGACAAGCGGCGACGGCCAACACCAACGCAGAGAAGGCCGCTCCGCGAATCCCTAAAGCGATCCACGCGCTCACGGGGTACCCCGGTAGCGGATAGAACGAATGCGATCCTCGGCCAGCCGGACCCGCCGTCCGGTACGGCTCGGGTTGAGATCGAGCACCCGCTCGTACGATACTAGCGCCTCTTCGAACTCTCCCAGCGTGAAGAGGATCTCGCCTCGCTCGAACCAAGCGTCGTCGAGCAGCGACTGGGGGGCTTGCAGCTCGATCAAGAGCTCGAGCCGCTCGAGCGCCAACGCAGGCCGTCCAGCGGCGCGATCCGCTTCAGCCAGCTCGTAGGTGCAATGCCCGGCGTGCCACCTGGCGTCCGCGGCGAGTGACCCTCGCCGACGCACCTCCAGATAATCGAGGAAACGGGCCAGGGCGTGGCCGCATTCGCCGAGCTCGCGGTAAACCCGCCCCAGCTCGTAATGCACTTGCGGCTCGACGCTAGAGGAATCGGGCGTATGGACCGCCAAGTAGAACGGCAACGCTTCGGCGTACTCGGCCAGCTCGTAGTAGTAGCGGGCGAATGGCAGCGCGAGGTCATCCGGCACCCCACCCGGGCGCACGGTCTCGAGCTGCTCGAGGGCCCTGGCGAGTCCGGCCCTATCGTCCCGCTCAAGCGCGCGCCTCCCCATGAGCAGGAAGTCGGCGCTGGCCTGGTCGGCGTAAGACGAGTCGACGGCGAGTAGGCGCGAGTAATACTCGGCAGCCTCATCCAGGCGATCCAGTCGGGCGTACCCGTGGGCGAGCCGTAACAAGATGTCCGGCTCTTCGCCGCGCTTGCGGAGCGCGACCTGGTACTCGGCCATCGCCGCTTCGGGGCGATCGCTGCCTAGCAGCTCATCGCCCGATGCCAGGTGGTCCCGTACGTCTCCGCGACAGCCGACGGCGGCCGCCAAGAGAGCAGCTACAGCAACTCGGCTAGGTGCTGACTTCAGCCGGCCCCCTCCTCGCCGGCGCGCTGGCTCCGCGGCATGTTCAGGAATGCCCGGGCCTTGGGGTGATCGGGGCTGCGCTGAAGGCAGGTCCGCCATTCCTCGGTGGCGACGTCGTACTGACCCAAGCGATAGTAAACCAACCCGAGGTTCACTCGTGCCTCTACGTAGTCGGGGTGGTCGCCCAAGATTGCTTGTAGCTCCCTCAGAGCATCCTGAAGATCCCGGCGCTCCATGAAAGCGCGAGCCAGCTTGTTGCGGATGTCCAGGAAGTCGGGTCTCAGGCGAACGGAATGGGTATACTGCTCAACCGCTTGCTTGTACGAGCCGAGGTCGACGTAGAGGTCTGCCAATTCCATGTGCATATTGGCGAGGCGGGCTGAGACAGAGCGGGAAAACGGCCTACCGGCGGAATGGTCGCTATCCCAAGCCTGCCGAAACGATTCGCGTGCCTCGTCATATCGGCCCAGATCATTGAGCGTGATCGCCCGGTTCAGGTGAGCCTCGACGTACGAAGGGTTCAGCGCCAGCGCCCGGTCGAACTCAGACACAGCAGCTTCAGGCTGACCCGCAAGGCTGAGGGCTACGCCCAGGAGCTGCCGAACATCAGCAAAGCCGGGCTCCCGGTCGGCGGCCTCCTTGAGAGCGGAGATCGCCCCGACGTAATCGTTCTGCGCCAGGCTCTCTTTCCCCTTGGAGATAAGCTGGTCTGTATTCATCGCCGAAAAAAGCTAGGCTTTCTGTGCCTTCCGGGCAAGCGAGCCCTTTGGTTTACCGCGGCGAAAGAGGCGTCGCCAGAGGCCGTACTTAAGAATGCACCTCAAGGCCGAGACACCGTCCTTCCAGTCGATCTTCTTGCCTTCCTCATAAGTTCTACCGCTGTAGGAGATCCCCACCTCGTAGATACGCCAGCCCCCCAGAGCCAGCTTGGCCGTGATCTCGGGCTCAAGCCCGAAACGGTGCTCCTCGATCTCGATCGCTTCCAGAACCTCCCGCCGAAACATCTTGTAGCACGTTTCCATATCGGTCAGGTTCAAGTTGGTGATCATGTTGGAAAGCAGGGTGAGGAACCTGTTACCGACGTAGTGCCAGAAGTAAAGCACGCGATGCGGTCCTTGGCCCGTGAAACGCGAACCATAGACGGCGTCGGCCCTACCCGAGGCTATCGGCTCCAAGAGTCTCGGGAATTCGGACGGATCGTACTCGAGATCGGCGTCCTGAATGATCGCTGCATCACCCGTGGCTTCCGCCACGGCAGCCCGAATCGCGGCGCCCTTCCCCTGATTCTTCGGCTGCAGAACCAGCTGATCGATGGACCCGCGTTGGTGTAGCTTCTGGAGCACTTCGCGAGTCCCATCGGTAGAGAAATCGTCGACGACGACTATCTCGATGTCCATCGGCACCTCGCGAACACGCTCGACTATGACTTCGACCGTCTCGACCTCGTTGTACACCGGGATGAGAACCGAGAGCTTCACGCCAAGCCCATGCGCTAAGTTCGAGCGGAATCGAGATCAAGCACTTCGCGGAAGTACGCTATTGTCTTGAGCAGGCCATCGCGGAGCTCGATCTGCGGGCTCCAGCCGAGGAGCTCGCTCGCGGCGGTCGTATCAGGCCGGCGGACCTTTGGATCGTTGACCGGTAGCGGTCGGTGATCGACCCCGGACTGGCTTTCTAGGATCTCGAGTACCAATTCCGCGAGCTGGTTGATCGTGAATTCGTTGGGATTTCCGATATTGAGCGGATCGATCCGATCAGATAGGAACAATCGGTAGATACCATCGACCAAGTCATCGACGTAGCAGAAAGATCGCGTCTGCGAGCCATCTCCGTAGACCGTGAGAGGTTCCCCGCGAAGCGCCTGAACGATGAAGTTGGATACAACGCGCCCGTCGTCGGGCCGCATGCGTGGACCGTAGGTGTTGAATATCCGCACGATGCGTGTTTCGACGCCGTGATATCTGTGATACGCCATAGTGAGCGCTTCCGCGAAGCGCTTTGCCTCGTCATACACGCCTCGGGGGCCCACGGGATTCACGTTACCCCAGTACGTCTCCGGTTGCGGATGTACGGCCGGATCACCGTAGACTTCGGATGTGGAGGCGAGCAGAAAGCGCGCATTCTTCGCGCGGGCCAGGCCCAACGCCTTGTGCGTGCCCAGCGAGCCGACCTTCAAAGTCTGGATCGGAAAATTGAGGTAGTCGACCGGACTGGCCGGTGACGCGAAGTGGAGCACCCCATCGAGCTCCCCCGCAACATAGAGGAACTGCGTGACATCGTGGTTGAAGAACGAGAATAGCTCGTGGCCCAGCAGGTGCCCGATGTTATCGGCGTTTCCCGTAATGAGGTTGTCGAGGCCGACCACTTCGTGCCCCTCGGCGAGCAAGCGATCCGCCAGATGGGAGCCCAGAAAGCCAGCGACTCCCGTGACGAGCACCCTCACGTCACGGACTCGCGGCCCAAAGGGTAATATGTGAACTTCAGGTCTCTCATCTTCGACGGCTCATACAGGTTCCGGGCATCGAACACGACCGGCGTCTTCATCAGTTGACGCACACGAGCGAAGTTGGGGGTGCGGTAATCCAGCCAGTCGGTCATCACCACGAGTCCGTCCGCACCGTCTACCGCTTCCATACCATGGTCACAATACTTGATCCGGTCTCCCCAGATCCTTCTCGCCGATTCTCGAGCCGCGGGGTCGTGGCCGAATACCGTCGCGCCGCGCTCGAGTAATCCGTCGATGAGGACGATCGAAGGCGATTCTCGCATATCGTCGGTGCCAGGCTTGAAAGCGAGTCCCCACACTGCGATCGATTTTCCGCTGAGATCGTCGCCGAAGTGCTCAACGACTTTTTGGAGGAAGAGCCGTTTCTGTACTTCGTTCACCTCCTCCACCGCGCGCAAGATCTTGAAGTCGTAATCCAGCTTGTCCGCGGCATGGATGAGGGCCTTTACGTCCTTTGGGAAGCATGAACCGCCGTATCCAGGACCCGGAAAGAGAAAAGTCGGACCTATGCGTCGATCGCTTCCCACGCCGTGACGCACGTGAGTTACGTCAGCGCCGGTCAACTCGCTAAGCCTGGCCACCTCATTCATAAGGCTGATACGGGTCGCCAGCATTGCGTTGGCTACATACTTGGTCAACTCGGCGCTCGCGATATCCATGAAGATGATCGGATTACCCGTCCTCACGAACGGCTCATAGAGCTCCTCCAGCCGATCCCTCGCTTGCTCTGAGTCTACACCCAGGACGATGCGATCAGGTCGCATGAAATCCTTGATCGCGTCACCCTCCTTCAGAAACTCCGGATTCGATGCTACGTACACTCTGTGCTCGGTCCGCTTTTCTATCTCCGCTCTCACCAAGCTTGCAGTCCCCACGGGCACGGTACTCTTGGTCACGACGACTTTTTCGGCGTTCATGGTGTCGCCGATCGTAGCGGCGACGTCTAGAACGTGGCGAAGATCCGCCGACCCATCTTCATCCGGCGGTGTCCCTACGGCGATAAAGATGACCTCAGACGCTGTGATCAGCGAGACAATGTCAGTGGTGAAGCTCAATCGACCTTCGCGCAGGTTCCGTCCAACCAGAGGCCCTAGCCCGGGCTCATAGATAGGTATTTTTCCATTGTTGAGAGCGCCGACTTTCTCCGCATCTACATCACCGCATATGACATCATTGCCCGTTTGAGCGAGACAGGCGCCCGCCACGAGCCCGACGTACCCGGATCCTATAATCCCAACATTCATCGCTATACTTTGTCCAGCTTGGTTTCGTGATCGGCCTAGCCCAGTCGGCCGGCCCGCTCGCAAGGAGCGCTGGGCAGGAAACCTAGTATATCCGCACCGCGCTCACGCCGGCAACGCCAGTGAAGGCGGCGCCCGGCGACTCAACTCACGCCCCCGCCCCCGCCCCCGCCCCCGCCCCCTTACTTCCGGCTGTCTGGAGGCTGTCGAGAAGCCCGCTCAACGTCTCTCGAATGGCGATCTGCGCTTCCCACCCAGTCGCGGCATGAAGCCGCGAGCAGTCTCCAACCATCTCGAGCACGTCCACAGCCCGTTTGCGCTCGGGGTCGAGCTCCATTCGAACTTCAATCCCGGCGATCTCGCCAAGCAGCTGAATAAGCTCACCGATCGCATAGGAGCGTCCGGAGCAGACGTTGTAGACCTGGCCCGGCACACCTCTCTCGGCTAGAAGAATGTAGGCTTTGACCACATCCCGCACGTCGGTGAAATCGCGGCGAATCTCGGGATTACCCACTTTGATCGTACACGCTGCGTCCCCATTGCGCGCAGCGACGATCTGAGACGCCAACTGTGGTGCAACGAACGGCGGCAGTTGACCCGGCCCTGTGTGATTGAAGCTCCGTGCTACGACGACCGGCAAACCGTGGGCCCGCTGAAACTGAAGACCCAGGAGCTCCTGCGCCGCCTTGGACACGGCATAGGTGTTGAGAGGTTCGAGCGGGCAGTCCTCATTGAGGGGGCGGCAGCGGCTGGCCGCGGAGCCGTAGACCTCTGCCGAACCCGAGATCACGACCCTGAGATCTCTACCCATCCTCCCTCTCGCCTCCGTGAGCTCGCGCAGGAGATGGAGGGTGCCGATCACATTGACTGAGAACGCGGCTGCCGGATCGGAGTGCGACTCTTCGACGGAGGTGACGGCCGCCAAGTGAAAGACCTTGTTCACAGCGTTTTCCGCCAGCAACCGCCGCACGTCCTCGGGTCGCTCGAGATCCGCCTCGACCCAAACAACTCGCTCGGCTTGCTCTGGAGGCAGGGTCGCCAGTTCGGGCGGAGAGCCGAGCACAGCACCGACAACGCGCTCGCCTCCGCGAAGGAGTTCGGCTATCAGGTGTTGTCCAACGAATCCGCTAGCACCCGTGACGAGGCTGAGGGTCATGAAGACCGCTGCTCCGAGAGCTTCGAACCCAGCGCCTTCATATCGGCCTCGACCATCATCCGGATCAGATTCTCGAAGTGGACCGTCGGCTCCCAGCCGAGCTCGCTTTTGGCCTTCGATGGGTCGGCAACCAGGAGATCGACCTCTGCCGGTCGCAGAAATCGCTCATCCTGGACGACAAACTTCTGCCAGTCGAGATCGAGGCAACCGAAGGCCAGCTCCACCAGCTCACGCACGCTGTGCGTCGCGCCGGTGCCGATGACGTAATCCTGTGGCTCATCTCGTTGCAACATCATCCACATCGCGCGGACGTGATCTCCGGCGAAACCCCAATCGCGACGCGCGTCCAAATTACCCAGCCTGAGTTCGTCGGCGAGCCCGAGCTTAATGCGAGCAGCGCCGTCGGTGACCTTGCGCGTCACGAACTCGAGACCCCGCCGCGGCGATTCGTGGTTGAAGAGGATGCCGCTCACAGCGAAGAGGTCGTAACTCTCCCGATAGTTCACGGTGATCCAGTGGCCATAGACTTTGGCTACACCGTAAGGCGACCGCGGATGGAACGGGGTGGCCTCACTCTGCGGAGTCTCTCGAACCTTGCCGAACATCTCGGAACTGGAAGCCTGATAGAATTTTGTGTCCAGACGGACTCGCCGTACGGCCTCCAACATCCGCATCACTCCCAACGCCGTGGCCTCGCCGGTGAGCACGGGCTGGCCCCAGGACGCCGGGACGAACGATTGCGCGGCCAGGTTGTAGACCTCGTCGGGTTCGGCCTCGGCGACGGCCGATATCAGAGAATTCTGATCGAGCAGATCACCCGATAGAATGTGGATCTTGTCCTGAATGTGGCTTATTCGCTCGAAATTGACCGTAGACGACCGCCGCACCAGGCCGAAGACCTCGTAGCCCTGCTCGAGGAGAAACTCGGCCAGATAGGATCCATCCTGTCCGGTGAGCCCGGTGACCAGCGCCCTCTTCTTCGCCAACTAATTAGCCTCCGCTGCCTGCACTGCTGAAGGCGCCTCTTCCACAGGGTCGTGCCTCAGCACGTTGCGCGTATCAACGACCGGGCGTCCGCTCGAGCGGATCATCTCGTAATCGACGGAGCTGTGGTCTGTCACGATCACGATCAGGTCAGTCGCGGCCAGAACTCCCAAATCTAGCGTGACCGAGCTTAGAGCCTGACCCTCGTGCTCAAGAGAGGGCACGAACGGATCGTGGTAGTAGACTTCGGCCCCCTTGGATGCCAGTAGCCTGATGATGTCTAAGGCCGGTGATTCGCGCGTGTCCGCCACGTCCGGTTTGTAAGCCACCCCCAGCACCAACACGCGCGAACCCCTTACGGGCTTGCCTTCCTGGTTCAGCGCGTCGGCCGCTTTCTGCGCCACATAGGCGGGCATCTCCGCGTTGATCTCGCTCGCCAGCTCCACTAGACGCGTCTTGTAGTCGAGCGTCTTCATCTTCCACGAGAGGTAATGCGGGTCGACGGGAATGCAGTGGCCGCCCAACCCCGGACCCGGCGTGAAACGCATGAAGCCGAAAGGCTTGGTTGCCGCCGCCTCGATGACCTCCCAGACGTCCACTCCGAGCTTGTCGCAAACAACCGCCATTTCGTTGGCGAGCGCTATGTTCACTGAGCGAAACGTGTTCTCAAGCAGCTTCACCAGCTCGGCGGCCTCCGTGCTTGAAACGGGTATCACGTTGTCGATGATCGTCGAGAAAAGAGCGACCGCAGCGCTAGCGCACGCAGGGGTCATCCCGCCAACGATCTTAGGCGTGTTGCTGATCGTCCAGTGCGGATTGCCAGGGTCGACGCGCTCGGGGCTAAAAGCCAAGAAGAAATCGTCTCCTACTCGCAGCCCACCCGCCTCGGAGAGCGCAGGTAGCAGCAGCTCACGCGTGGTCCCTGGATATGTCGTCGACTTGAGAACGACGAGCTGTCCGGGCCTCAGCGTGCGCCCGATCGAGTCGGTGACGGACATTATGTAGGAGACGTCTGGGTCGCCGGTCTTGTTCAGAGGCGTGGGCACGCAAATGCAGATGGCGTCCGCATCTCCCAACCGGTCGAAGTCATCTGTCGCCACGAGGCGACCAGTCTCGACCGCCTCTGCCAACCTATCGTTCGGCACGTCACCTACGTGCGACATACCACGCCTCACGCCCTCGATCTTTGCTCTGGCGAGCTCGAAGCCGACGACGTGAAAGCCCGCTCGAACGAACTCGACCGCCAGCGGCAATCCCACATAACCGAGACCGACTACGCCAACTGTGGCTTCTCGGCTATCAATCTTCGAGATCAGTGACCGCTCAAGCACAGTCAACCTCCAAGTAACCGGGCGAGCTGCCCGGCGTAGTACGTGATGATCAGATCCGCACCGGCCCGCCGGATAGAGTGCGCCGCTTCCAGCAGCGCCTTCTCTTCGTCCAGCCAGCCGCGTTCGCCCGCCGCCCGCAGCATACTGTATTCACCGGAAACGTGGTATGCCGCGACAGGGTAACCCGTCTCCAGCTTCACCCTATAGATGATATCCAGATATGGAAGGGCGGGCTTGACCAGTAGGATGTCTGCACCCTCTTCGACATCGAGCCACACCTCGCGGATCGCTTCGTCCGAGTTGGCTGGATCCATCTGATAACCGAGCCGATCACCTGCCTCCGGAGCCGAGCCCGCCGCGTCGCGAAACGGTCCGTAGAACGCCGAGGCATACTTGGCGGCATGGGACATAATCGCGACGCCGGATAGGTCCGCCGCGTCGAGCGCCTCCCGTACCGCCGCCACGCGGCCATCCATCATGTCGCTCGGCGCTACGATGTCCGCGCCAGCTTCCCCCTGCGATATCGCGGTTTGCGCCAGCAATTCAAGGGTCGCGTCGTTGTCGACCTCACCCGCGTCCGTGAGGATTCCACAGTGCCCGTGGTCCGTGTACTCACACAAGCAGACATCGGTGATCACCACCAGCTGCGGTTTATTCTCCTTGATCGCGCGCACCGCCTGTTGCACGATCCCGTCGCTTGCGTACGCACCTTGACCGCGGCGGTCTTTCTGCTGCGGGATCCCAAATAGGAGGACCGCCCCTACGCCCAGCGCGTGTAAGCTTGACGCCTCCTCGACGACCGCTTCCACAGAGAGACGCGAGACGCCTGGCATGGAGGCCACGGGATGGCGACCCTCTTCGTGGGTTACGAATAACGGAGCGATCAGATGCCCAGGTTCTATCGAGGTTTCCTTGATAAGGGATCGGAGCGCCTCCGTCCTCCGCAGCCGCCGAGGTCTGTAGCTCGGAAAGCTCGGCATCAGTCGGGTCGATCCGTGTAGTACTCCAAGATCGCCTGCACCAACCCCTCCACCGTATACTCGGTCGCCACCGTATCCACGCGAACCCCCCTGGCTCGCGCGGCCGCAGCCGTGATCGGACCGATCACCGCAACGCGCGCCCTCCCCAGATCCGGTCCCGCCGCATCGACAAAATGATCGAGCGTGGACGCCGCTGTGAAGGTTACCATATCGATTTCGTTTCTTTCCAGGGCACCCTGCAGTCGTTCGATCCCCTCAGAGTCCGGTCTTGATTCGTAAGCCGCAATCTCATCCACTTCGGCGCCGGCTTCCTCCAGTAGCTCGCGGAGGACCGGCCTGGCGCCTGCCGCTCTGGGGAGCAGCACGCGCCGACCCCGAAGCTCTCCCCGCTCAATCAGCGCCTCCGCCACAGCCTCCGCCACGAACTCCGAGGGCATGAGGTCCATCGGCACATCCCGTGCCCGCAGCGCGGCCGCCGTAGCCGGGCCAATCGCCGCTACCTGGACCCCCTCGGGCCAACCGACCCCCTTCTCGTCCAGGAGCCGCAAGAACCTCTCGACGCCGTTCACGCTCGTGAAGACCACCCATGCGTAGCCTTCCAACGAATCAACAGACTCGCGGAGCGGGGCCAGATCGGCAGGGTCGTCGATGCAGATCGTTGGGCAGCCCAACGGATCGCCGCCGAGCTCCTGTAGAGCCTCAGTTAGATGACGGCCCTGGGGCTCCGGCCGGGTAATCGCAATTCGCCGGGCCTTTAGCGGGGGTTCGCCTTCGAATCGGTCCTCTGGCCTGACCTGCATAGTATCACATCCATAAAGCCGTCTGGCCCGGATTCCCGGGCCAGCATGGCGAGTCGTATCCCAGGTGTCAGTGGCGGCGCGGGCGTTTTCTGATCAGCGTGCGCATGCGCGCTGCCCGCGCTGAATATGCAGCCGCCCGGCATACCGAGCAACAGACCGGCAGCGCAAGGACTTGCGGTGTTTGGAGATAGAGAGCCGACACCCGTCTTGCGTCTGGCGTCATTGCCCCCATCATCGGGCGACCGATATATTGGCGGGGCCAGCAACAAACGCCCAAACGCCCACATCCGGCATTTGCGGTTCGGCGCTAGACCCAGTTTGCGACGTGCCGGCTAGAAAGGAGCTACCGATGGCTAGTTTCGTGAGCGCTAACTTGAGCCACGAAATCACCGGCGGATTCGTAAGCTTCAAGATCGATGCAAAAGTCCATTTCGAGGAGTCGGAAGTTGGCCATCGATGGCTGTTCCAGATCGAGTTCATGGAAGAAGATCCGCTCTCTGACGACAAAATCTCGACCAGCAGAGAGACTTTTGCGGATGAGATTAAGCGGCATTACATCATACCGTCCACTCAGGATGTCGAACTGTCGTTCACTGAGGAGATCGCGAGTCACCTTGTCAACACGGAGTTGGGCAAAGAGGAGATCTACGCCAATCTCAAATTGAAGCCCCTGGAAAAGCCGGAGGGGTTTGTCGCGAGCCAAAGTCGCACGAACGTCACCATCGTGGACGTATAGGGATGGGCTTGGCCCTGAGCGGGCGCTCGGATCTCTCCCAGCCCATCATCTCCGGCGGCTGGCCGCGGCGTGTGGTTATTGTAGGCTGAGTGGTCGCCGCGTAGTGCGGCTCGAAAAAAAAGAAGGAATCCGGACTAGGGCGCCTTCCGAACCTTACCCGCCTTGATGCAGCGGGTGCAGACCCGCACCCGGCGCACCTCTCCCTCCTCGACTATGCGAACCCTTTGAAGGTTCGGAAGCCAGCGCCGCCTGGTGCGATTGTTCGCGTGGCTGACGTTGTTTCCGACCCCCGGCCTCCGGCCGCATATATGGCATACTCGCGCCATCAGAAAGATCTCCTGAACACGTAACCAGTGTTTCTAACGCTCTCCGGAGCCGGATCCCGAACCCGGTGTCGCTCCTTGGTCAGGGATCACGAAGTCGATGGAATCGACTAAGAAGAACGAGGTGTAACCGGATAGGCTTTCTCGGTTCTCCGGCTCGAAGAAGCCGCGTTGCGCCCAAACGTCTAGGATCGAGTCGTTCAAAGCGTATACCCAGCCGGCTATCGAGATATTGTCACCCGCTATCACTTGCAAGTTCGACTCGAGGGCCGGTCGATCGAGGATCGCAGGGTAGCCTGGGCGCCCAGGCAAGTCGAGCGCCAGCGAAACTCGCCCCAGCGGCGTCACGACCCGCACCGGCGTCACCAAGACCCGCTGGCGCGAGTAGCGCTCAGGATCGATGGCGAAACTATCCACGTCGATCAGTGGCAGCTCTGTCGTGTCGGGGCCGAAACTGGCGACTTCGATGGTCGACGACTGCCGATACAGCCAGAACATGAACCCGGCGATAAGAATCACGGCGACCGTCATCAGCGGCCAAGTACGCGTCGATATCTTCTCGAGCATATCGCCCATGCGACCTGCCTCGCGGTATCTGGGTCCTTTCCCTAATCGACCAGTTGAACCAATGCGATCTCAGCGCCATCGCCTTCGCGGCGGCCGAGCTTGAGTATGCGAGTGTAGCCACCGTTGCGCTCGGCGTAACGTGGTCCGATTGTATCGAAGAGCTTCTTGAGCACCTCTTTATCGTGGAGGCGCTTCGCTGCTATGCGGCGAGCGTGCAGATCCCCGCGTCTTGCCAACGTTATCAGGCGCTCGGCGAACGGCCGCAACTCCTTGGCCTTGGCCGTGGTCGTTTGAATTCGCTCATGCCTGAACAAGCTCGTCACCATGTTCGACAGCATCGCCTTCCTGTGGCTAGCCGTCCGGCTTAGCTGCCGCCCTTTTTTCCGGTGCCTCACGAGTTCAACCCCAGTGTATGGCTACTCACTCGTCCTCTCCGTTGGCGCTCTCCCTGAGCAAGTAAAGCTCGCCATCCTCGCCTTGCTGGAACTGCATCCCGAAATGAAGACCGTGCTGCACAAGGAGGTCCGCGACTTCCTGTAGTGACTTCCTGCCGAAGTTCTCTATTTGCAGGATCTCGTCCTCGGTACGCCGCGCCAAGTCGCCCAGCGTCCTGATGTTGCCTTTTTCCAGAGTATGGCGCGAACGCACTGAGATATCGAACTCCTCGAGTGGCCGGTTCACCAGATCTTTGATCTTCTCATTGAGCGGCTCGAGCCGCGTTTCCGGTGCTGGCTGGTCGCCGTTCTCGGATCCAAAGCTCCGCAAGTAGTCCAGGTGCTTCGACATGAGCTCAGCGGCGTAGGCGACGGCCTCCTCAGGACGCATCGAACCGTCGGTTTGAACCGACAGGGTCAGCCGATCGAAGTCCGTGCGCTGACCAACGCGAGTCTCCTCGACGTTGAAGTTCGCTCGCAGGACCGGACTATAGATCGAATCGATCCTAATCAGATCCACCGGCTCGTCCTTCCCCTTCGGGTGCTGGTCGGCGAGCACAAAACCGCGGCCGCTGTTGATGAACATCTCCATCCGAACGGGCCGGTCCTCCGGAAGCTCCTCCTGCAGCGTGAACAAGCGGTGGTCGAGATTTAGGATTTCGACTTTGGGGTTCTCGGCGATATCGCGGGCGGTGACCATGCCGGGCTCGTGCACCTCCAATTCGAGCCGAGCCTCGTGGTCCCCGCTCGACATACGGAGCACCAGACTCTTGAACTGCTGGATGATTTGATGTACGTCCTCCACGACGCCGTTGATGGTCTGGTGCTCATGCAGCACTCCATCAGCCCGAAAGGACCAAATCGCCCACCCGGGTAGTGACGACAGAAGGATTCGACGCGTCGCGTTTCCCAACGTCTGGCCATAGCCGCGCTCGAGCGGCTGGACGAGGAACTCCGCACGCTGGCCGTCTTCCGACGACTCGATGATCTCCACCCGCTCGGGCAGAACCCAGCCACGTAGGTCTATTTGCATTTACTCCAAGCCTCCCCATCAGTACGGCCGGCGGCGAACCCCAGGGCTCGCCGCGGCTTCACAGGACCATGGTCTTAATTAGTCTGTTGCAAAAGCCCAGGTCTATTTCGAATACAGCTCGACGATCAACTGTTCCTGTACCGCCAGCGGTACGTCCGCGCGCGTTGGCTTCTCGACCATGCGGCCTTTGAGTTTCTTGTGATCGACCGACAGCCAGTCGAGAACCCCTTCTCCACTGCGCGCTTCCGCCGCCTCCATCACAACCGGTAACTCCCGGCTCCTCGGCTTGACCGAGACTTCGGCTCCCGGCTGGACCGTGTAGCTCGGTATGTCCAGGACCCGCCCATCTACGAGCACGTGCCGGTGACGTACGAGCTGGCGCGCGGCCTTCCGCGACGGCGCAAAGCCCATCCGATAGATGATGTTGTCCAGCCGGGTCTCCAGCGAGACGATCAAGTTGTCTCCTGTTATTCCCGGCTCGCGTGCAGCCTGCTTGAAGACGGTTCGAAACTGCGTCTCCTGCAGTCCGTAGATCCGCCGCACCTTCTGTTTTTCGCGAAGCTGCACGGCGTACTCCGACATCCGGCGGCGCCGAGCTCGCTGCAGGCCATGCTGACCCGGAGGATAATTGCGCCGCTCGATGGCGCACTTCTCCGTGAAGCATCTCTTGCCCTTGAGAAAGAGCTTCTGCCCCTCACGACGACACAGCCGGCAAACCGGCCCCGCATACCTTCCCATTTATCTCATATTCTCGTGTAAGCGCTCATCGACGTATGCTCTTTTCCAAGCCAATCGCTCAAACCCTTCGCTTCTTGGGTGGCCGGCAACCGTTGTGGGGAATCGGTGTCACGTCGCGAATCGAACGGACTTGCAGACCCGAAGTCTGCAGAGCCTGTATCGCGGACTCGCGTCCCGAGCCCGGACCCTGTACACGAACGTGGACGCGCCTCATGCCGAGGCTCAGCGCTTCCCGCGCCGCCTGCTCAGCGGCAACAGTTGCGGCAAACGGGGTCGACTTCTTCGAGCCCTTGAACCCCGCCTTCCCCGCGCTCCCCCATACGACCGTATTCCCCTCCATGTCGGTGATCGTCACGATTGTATTGTTGAAAGTCGCCTTGATATAGGCGATCCCCTCGACACCGACATCCTTTTTCTTCTTCTGACCGGAAGACTTTTTCTTCGGCGGCATATTCTATTTCCTCGGCGTCTTTTTCTTGCCCGCTACTCTGCGACGTGGCCCCTTGCGCGTGCGGGCGTTCGTATGGGTGCGCTGTCCACGTACTGGAAGCCCCTTGCGATGGCGGATACCTCTGTAACACCCGATATCCATCAGTCGCTTGATGTTCATCGCGACCTCGGTGCGAAGCGCACCCTCGACCTTGTGCTTGGTCTCGAGGATGCGCCGGACCCTGTTGACGTCCTCGTCCGACATCTGGTGCACCCGCAAATCAGGATCGACCCCGGTCTCGACGATGATCTGTTTCGAGATCGAGCGGCCGATCCCATATATGTGGGTGAGCGCGATCTCCAGGCGCTTCGAGTTGGGCAGATCGACGCCAGCTATACGTACCATATCCCCATTCCTCGCCTAACCTTGACGTTGCTTGTGCTTCGGATTCCGCTTGCAAATCACCCGGACGACGCCCCGGCGTCGGACCAGTTTGCAATGCTCGCAAATGCGCTTAACGCTCGACCGTACCTTCACTTGCGGCTGTCTCTTCCTATTTTCGAGTCTAACCCGAAGAACATACTCGGCTCGCCCCGAATGGCAATGGCTCTCGCGCCCCCATCACACGGCTCACGCAATTCGCACCTCGCCTCATTTGTACCTGTAGGTGATCCGCCCGCGCGTCAGGTCGTAAGGCGAAAGATCCAACTGCACTTTGTCCCCAGGTAGGATCCGGATGTAATGCATCCGAATCTTTCCCGATATGTGGGCCATAATCTCATGGCCGTTTTCCAATTCAACCCTGAACATCGCGTTCGGGAGCGCCTCAATCACGGTGCCGGTCATCTGGATCGATTCTTCTTTAGCCACGCAGCCTCTCAGCTCGCCTTCGACGGCACCGCGGTGAGTACTCGTGGGCCCTTTTCGGTAACCACGACCGTATGCTCGAAGTGGGCGGAGGTCTTGCGATCCGCCGTCACCACCGTCCAGTCATCTTCGAGCATCCGTATCTCCGGCCCATCCAGGTTGAACATGGGCTCGATCGCTAGCACGAGGCCTGGGCGGAGACGCACGCCCTGGCCCGCGTGACCGATGTTGGGCACCTGCGGCTCTTCGTGCGGTTGGGTGCCGATCCCGTGGCCAACGAGCTCTCGCACGACGCTAAAACCGGCGCCTTCGCCCACGGCCTGAATAGCGGCGCTGATATCGCCTACGTGCCCTCCCGGCTGCGCCGCCTCGACGCCGCGCATCAAGGCTTCACGCGTCGCCTCCAACAGGCGCGCGACTTCCGGATCGACCTCGCCGACGCCCAGCGTGACGGCGCTATCCCCGTAATAACCCTCATACCCGACACCGACGTCGATGCTGATCACGTCGCCCTCCTGAAGCATGCGCTTTCTCGAGGGGATCCCATGCACGACTTCTTCGTTGATGCTCGTGCAGAGGGTGGCTGGGAAGCCATAAAGCCCTTTGAAGGCCGGCCTCGCGCCCACGTGCCCCCGAATCAGCTCCTCGGCCCATTCATCGAGCTCGGCCGTCGTGACCCCCGGCCGTATCTGCCCTTCTACCTGATCGAGCACTTCTGCGACGATCTCGCAGGCGCGGACGATCAGCTCGATCTCGTTATCCGTCTTCAGCGTGATCAAGAGCACCCCACGGCGCTGAGCAGCCGTCCGTGCACTTCTTCTACCGTGCCTATTGCATCGAGCTCAAAAAGCTTCACAGAACCGTTCTTGTACCAAGCCAGTAAAGGCTCCGTGTTCTCGTGGTATACGCGAAGACGGTTACGGACCGTTTCCTGTTTGTCATCGACTCTCGCTTCCAATCGACCCCCGCAGCGATCGCAGCGATCGCTTACTTCGGAGGTTTCAGCGCGCAGGCTGAAAACAGCCCCACAATCTGGGCAAACCCTACGACGCGCCAGACGTCGGACAAGCTCCTCATCGTCAACGTCGAAGTACACGACAGCGCTCAGCGCCCGATTCTGCTGGGCGAGGTACGCGTCGAGTGCTTCCGCTTGCGGGACGTTGCGCGGGAAGCCGTCCAGAATGAACCCCCGCTCAGCGTCGGGTGACTTCAGCGCTGCGTCGACGATGCCGAGCACGACCTCGTCTGGAACCAGCTCGCCCCGATCCATGTACCGTTTGGCCTCAACACCGAGCGGGCTGTTCTCCCGAACGGCCTCTCGCAGGATGTCGCCGGTTGCGTATTTCGGAATCTCGACACGTCCTGCCAGGAGATTCGCCTGTGTACCCTTTCCTGCGCCCGGCGGGCCCAAAAATACGAGGTTCATCCACGCTGCTCCGTGAACCGACACGCCTGGAGCCTCGTCACATGTACTTTTGACGTCCCCGATATTTCACACGACCCTTCTTCATGAATCCTTCATAGTGCCGCAACAGCAGGTGTTGCTGCATCTGCTGAACAGTATCGAGGGCTACACCCACCACGATCAGCAAGGCCGTGCCGCCGAAGAAGAAGAGCTGTATGTCGAACCAGGCAAATATCAGGAACGGGACAAGGGCGATGGTCGCGAGAAAGATCGACCCAGGCAGCGTTATGCGATCGAGGACATACTCGATGTATTCTGCCGTTCGCGCTCCGGGCTTAACGCCCGGAATGAAGGCGCCCTGTTTATTTAGGTTCTCAGCCAAATCGATCGGATTGAAGATGATCGCCGTGTAGAAGTACGTGAAGAAGACGATCAACAACGCGTAAGTGACGTAATACGCCCAGTTACCCGGCTGAAACAGATCGGAGATGGCTCTGAGCAACTGGACGTTCGAGAACGATGCGAGCGTCCCCGGCACAACGATGATCGACTGGGCGAAGATGATCGGCATCACGCCGGCGGAGTTGATCCGCAGCGGTATGAAAGACTTTTGTCCTTCACGGATGCGGCCCCTCCCAACAACCTTTCTCGGTATCTGGACGGGGATCTTGCGCGCTGCCATCGTCACGGCGACGGTCCCGGCGATCACTCCCACCATCACGACCAGAAGGGCGATCAGCTTGAACGCGGTGATCGTCCCCACCGACAAAGCCTCCAGCGTCCGAGCGACTCCGTTCGGAAAGCTCTCCAGGATCGAGAAGAAGATCAGAAGCGACATCCCGTTCCCGATCCCGCGCTCGGTGATCTGCTCGCCGAGCCACATGATGAAGATGGCGCCAGTGGTGAGAGACAGCACGGTCACGAGGCGGAAGCCCCAGCCGGGGAAGGGGACGATCCCCGCCTGGCTCTCGAGGAATATCGCGTACCCGTAGCCCTGAAGCACCGAGAGCGCCACGGTCGTGTAGCGCGTCCACTGATTGAGGCGCTTCCGTCCCTCCTCCCCTTCCTTCTGCATCTTCTCGATCGTGGGGAAGACGGCCGCCAGCAGCTGGAACATGATGCTGGCGGAGATATAAGGCATGATCCCCAGGGCGAAGACGGTCGCCCGCTGCAACCCGCCCCCTACGAACATGTCGTAGAGGCCGAAGAGCGTGCCCTGCAGCGCGGCGCCCAGATCGCGCAGCGCGACGATATTCACTCCGGGGACGGTGATATGCGCGCCGAAGCGATAGATCGCCACGCACATCAAGGTGAAGAGGATCTTCTCCTTGAGCTCCGGCGCGCGAAACAGGCTCTGGATCGGGTTCGCCATCAGCCGATCTCCTTAGCCTCCCCGCCAGCCTTCTCGATCTTCTCTCGCGCCGTGCGGCTGAAAGCGTGGGCGGCAACGCTCAGCGTCCGGCTGAGTTCCCCTTTCCCGAGGATCTTCACAGGCCTGTTCCGGGAGCCGATCAGTCCCGCCGACTTGAGCGTTAAGGGCGTCGCGTCCGATCCCGGCAATCTTTCCAAGTCACCGACGTTGACCACCTGATACTCCACGCGGTTGCGCGGGGTGAAGCCGCGCTTGGGCAGACGCCGCTGCAGCGGCATCTGGCCACCCTCGAACCAGGGTTTGGTCGAACCGCCGGAGCGCGATTTCTGACCCTTGTGGCCTCGTCCCGATGTCTTGCCCAAACCGGTCCCCGGGCCGCGACCCAGCCTCTTGCGACTCCGCTTCATGTCCTTGGGACGCCGGATCGATTCCAGCCGCACCATCTAGCTAGGATTCCTTCCTCTGCTTCTTCGTTTTGCTCTGGGCGGGTTCGACTTCCACCAGGTGCTTGACCCGAAAGAGCATTCCGCGTATCGCGGGATTATCGGGTCTCACGACGGTGCGCTGATGCTTGAGGCCCAACGCCTCCAGGTTGCGCCGGATCTTGCGGGGAGCATCGATGCCGCTCTTTACCTGCCGGATCCTCAGCTCAGGCATTCCGACCGTCCAGCAGCTCTTCCAGCGGAATGCCGCGCTCCCGCGCCGCTTGCTCAGGCGTCACGAGCTCCAGCAGGCCAGCCATTGTCGCCCGCACCATGTTGATCGGGTTGTTGGAGCCCAGGCTTTTGGTCAGTATATCCTGAATACCCGCACACTCCAGAACGGCACGCACGGGCCCCCCAGCGATGACTCCGGTTCCGGGCCCGGCTGGCCGCAAGAGCACTCTACCCGAACCGTGTTTGCCTATGATCTCATGCGGTATGGTGCCATGTGCCACGATCGAGACTTCGACCATGGCGCGCTTCGCTTGCTCTATCCCCTTGCGGATAGCCTCCGCCACTTCCTTTGCTTTCCCCAGCGCAGTGCCGACGCGGCCCTGCTGATCACCCACCGCCACGAGGGCCGTGAACGAGAACCGACGACCACCCTTTACCACTTTCGCGACGCGGTTGATGTAGATGACGTTCTCGAGAAGCTCGGTCTCGCGAGCCCGCTTCTCACGTTGCTTATTCACTAGAACTTAAGCCCTCCCTTGCGGGCGCCGTCGGCGAACGCTTTGACGCGCCCATGATATCGGTAGCCCCCGCGGTCGAATACGACACTATCGATCCCCTTTGCGAGCGCCCGCTCGGCCATCACGACACCGGCGGCATGGCTCTGGGCCGACTTGTGACGCTCATCACCAAGTTTTGCCGTCACGTCGTCGTTCCGAGTGGACACACCGGTGATGGCAATGCCGCGCTCGTCGTCCATCAGCTGAGCTTCCATTTGCTTCAACGAACGGAATACCACCAGCCGAGGGCGCGCTCCTGTTCCCCGGATCTTCTTGAGCACACGCGCGTGCCGGCGTAGGCGCGCAACCCGGCGTTTCTCCGACGTGCCATGCGGTTTCTTCCGTTTGACGAGCTTCAGCGTCGACATCAGATTGCCGTCTTACCCGCTTTGCGCCTGATATGTTCGCCTGCGTAGCGAACGCCCTTTCCCTTATAGGGCTCGGGCGGCCGAAGCCCGCGTATCTCAGCCGCCGCCTGCCCCACCTTCTCCTTATCTATGCCAGAGACTGTCACCGCGATCGGCGAGTCGGCTTCGATCCTTACACCATCCGGGGGGGCGTAAACAATCGGATGCGAGTAGCCGAGATGAAGGCGCAAGTTCTTCCCTGCGGCCTCGGCCTTGTATCCGATACCTACGATCTCGAGCTTCTTCTCGAAGCCGTCCACCACGCCGGTGATCATGTTGGCGAGCAGCGAGCCCGTGAGTCCGTGCAGCGAGCGGTGATCCTGCCGATCGGTGGGCCGGGTTACGCGCAGCTGCCCATCCTCCTGTACGATCGCCATCGACGGATGGAACTCACGCTCCAGCTCGCCCTTGGGACCCTTCACATTCACTCGCCTCCCATCGATGGTCACAGAGACCCCGTCGGGTATCGTTATGATCTGTTTGCCAATCCGAGACATGTGCCTTGCCGCCCCGCCAGCTCAGTGCACGACCGCCAGCAGCTCGCCGCCGACTCCGGCGGCGCGCGCTTCGCGGCCCGTCAAGATCCCTCGACTGGTCGAGAGAATCGCGATACCCATACCCCCCCGCACGCGGGGGATGTCGGCCACGCCCACGTAGGTACGGCGGCCCGGCTTCGATACGCGACGCAGCGCCCTGATCACCGCTTTACCTTCGGGAGTGTATTTCAAGTAAACTCTCAACGTTCCCTGTAGCCCATCGTCGATGATCTTGAAGGCCTCGACGAAGCAGGCGTCAGCAAGCTTGCGAGTTATCTCCAGCTTCTGCTTGGAGAGTGGGATATCCACGCGCTTGTGTCCCGCGCGTTGCGCGTTGCGCACGCGCGTCAACAAATCGGCGATCGGATCTGTCATCGTCATCTTAAAAAATCCTACCTGAGCAGCCTGCCGCGTTTACTCTCTACCAGCTCGCCTTGCGCACGCCGGGGATCTCCCCGTTAAGAGCCATCTGCCGAAAGCATATACGGCAGAGCCCGAACTTGCGCAGATAGGCGCGCGCCCGCCCGCAGCGACGGCAGCGCGAGTACTGGCGTACTTTGAACTTGTTCTTCTTCTTTTGCTTCTCGATCAGAGCTTTACGTGCCATCGATTCTTCCAGTCCAAATACTGGCAGCTGCGAGAGATCAGTGACCGGCGCCCAGTCATTCGTACCGGGCTACTCTCACACCAAAACAGGCTCCACCTCTCGGAATGGCATACCCATTTCTCTGAGGAGAGCGAGCGCTTCATCGTCCCTATCCGTCGAGGTCACTATCGTCAGATCCATCCCATGGATCTTCTGAATTCGATCGTAGTCCACTTCCGGAAAGATCACCTGTTCCTTGATGCCCACGGTGTAGTTCCCTCGGCCATCGAACGAGCGAGTCGGGAATCCACGAAAGTCGCGGATCCTCGGAACTGCAATACTGATAAAGCGATCCAGGAACTCGTACATGTACCGGCGGCGGAGCGTCACGCTGACACCCACTGGCATTCCCTCGCGCAAGGAGAAGTTCGAGATAGCCTTTCGCGCGCGGTTCACTACCGGGCGCTGGCCGGATATCACTCCTAGAACTTCAACGATCGAGTCCAAGAGCTTCGGCTCGCGGGACGCGTCACCGACTCCCACGTTGATCACGATCTTCTCTACCCACGGCAGTCTATGTGGGTTGGCGTAGCCTAGCTCCTTGGCGAGCTTGGGCCGTACCTTGCTCTCGTAGTGCTCTTGCAGTCTCGGCTTCATTTCACGCTACCGTCACTCGCGTCTCGGCTTGTCAGCTTTCCGGCGTCGGAATCGGATTGTCGCAGCGCACGCACAGACGCTCCACCGTACCGTCGGGATCGCGTTTGATCCGAATACGGGAACCTGTGCTGCAGTGCGGGCAGACCAGCATCACGTTCGATGCCTCGATGGGCGCCTCGAATGTGACGATTCCGCCCTCCGGGTTTTTCTGCGACGGACGCTCGTGCTTTGTCCGCCGGTTGATTCCCTCTACGACGAGCCGGTTCCGCCTTGGAATCACGCGAAGCACACGACCCTCGCTGCCCCGGTAGTTCCCGGCTATCACTGTGACCCTATCGCCTGTTCTGATTCTCATAGCGTTACGTTCTTAGGCGCCTGCTCATGCGCTCCCGCCTGATGCGCCGCTTAAACGACCTCGGGCGCCAAGGAGACGATCTTCATGAAGCGCTTGTCCCTAAGCTCCCGGCCGACCGGTCCGAAGATTCGCGTCGCAAGGGGCTCGCCTTGATCAGTAATCAACACGGCGGCATTGTCGTCGAAGCGTATATACGAGCCGTCTCGGCGCCGCTGCTCCCTTGCGGTCCGCACGACCACCGCCTTGGTGACTTCACCTTTCTTGATCGTACTGGTCGGCAAGGCAACCTTGATCGTGACCACGATCACGTCACCGAGTCTGGCATAGCGGCGCCCGCTGCCGCCAAGCACACGTATGCAGAGTGCCTCTTTGGCGCCCGAGTTGTCGGTGACCCGCACAATGGATTCTTGCTGAATCATTTCGCTCTTGGATTTGCCGCCTACCTGCTATCCTGCAACGATCCGTAGCGCCCCCTAGTCCGGGCGCCTGATGATCTCGCCTAACCGCCATCGTTTTTGCTTGGACAGCGGCCTCGTCTCGACGATACTCACTACATCGCCAGCGCGCGCCTTGTTCTCCTCATCGTGCGCATAATACTTCTTGTGGCGCGTCACCTGTTTTCCATAGAGCGGGTGGGCAAAGCGTCTCTCCACGCTGACCACGATGGTCTTGTCCATCGCGTCGCTTACTACCGCTCCCACGCGCGTCTTACGTCGACTCCGGGGCATGCTTGCTTAGCTCTCCTCGGCCCCCGCGCGCTCTAGCTCGCGCTCGCGTTTGACCGTCATCACTCTTGCCTTGTCTCGGCGCAGATGGCGTATCTGCATAGGGTTCTCAAGCTGCTCGTGCGCTCCCCGCATTCGGAGATTGAACAGCTCGTCCGCCATCTGGTTGATCTGCTGGTCGAGCTCTACGTCGCTCATGTCCCGCATATCCTCGATTTTCATATCACAGGCCTCCCGACCGGCTCACGAAGCGCGTCCTTACCGGCAGCTTCGCCGCCGCAAGCTGCATCGCCCGCCGCGCGATCGGCTCGGGAACGCCTTCGAGCTCGAACAGCACTCGGCCCGGCTTGATCACCGCGACCCAGGCGTCGGGCGTGGCCTTGCCTTTCCCCATCCGCGTCTCCGCCGGCTTCTTACCGACCGGCTTGTCCGGGAAAATCCGAATGAACACTTTGCCCCCGCGGCGGATGTGCCGGGTCATCGCCACTCGAGCTGCCTCGATCTGTCGGGCGGTGAGCCAAGCACGATCGAGCGACTGCAGGCCGAACTGGCCGAACGCCACTTTGGTGCCCCGCGTTGCGGCGCCTCGGATCCGGCCCTTCTGTTGCTTGCGCCACTTGACGCGCTTGGGTGCGAGCATGTCAGTCTATCTACCTATCCGATTGTCAAGCTCCGCGGCCGCCGGCGGTGTATGTCGTCCCGGCCCGCTCCTCCACCACCTCGCCCTTGAAGACCCAAACTTTGACTCCGATCGGCCCGAAGGTCGTCTTGGCCGTGGATAGCGCGTAATCGATATCTGCTCGGAGCGTATGAAGTGGTACGCGACCCTCATTGTAGCCTTCCGTGCGCGCTATCTCAGAGCCACCCAGGCGACCGCTCGCCTGTATCTTGATCCCAGCCGCGCCCATGCGCATAGCTTGCTGAACCGCACGCTTCATGGCTCGTCGGAAAGCGATGCGCTGTACGAGCTGGTGTGCCACATTATCAGCCAGTAGTTGTGCGTCCAGTTCCGGCCTCTTGATTTCCTCGACGTTGATCGCCACCTCGGCGCTCGTGAGGACGGCGAGCTCGTCACGCAGCTTGTCCACTTCCGCACCACGCTTGCCGATCACGACGCCCGGGCGACCCGTGTTGATAGTGACCACGATCTTACCAGGCTTCCGTTCGATCTCCACAGAGGAGATCGCCGCGTGGCCGAGTCGGGCCTTCAGGTAGTTGCGGACCTTCTCGTCCTCTTCGATCAGATCCGCCAGCGATCCTTCCGCGTACCAGCGCGACTTCCAATCTCTGATGACGCCCAGACGAAAGCCTAACGGATGCGTTTTCTGACCCATTCTACTCCTTTCGATCCACGACCACGGTGACGTGGCTGGTCCGCTTGTGAATCGGGGAGGCGCGACCCATGGCTCTGGCCCGCCATCGCTTCAAGGTCGGGCCTTCGTCCACGCACGCCGTCTTCACATACAACTCGTCCGTATCGAGGCGCTCACCCTGCTCGTCCGCCGCGACCAGCGCGTTGGCCACAGCCGATCTCAAAGTCTTTTCCACGACCTCCGCCGCCTTCTTCTGGGCGAACCGGAGGATGGCGTAGGCCTCGTTGACGTCCTTGCCACGGATGAGGTCGATCACCAAACGTATCTTGCGCGGTGACTGCCTCACATAGCGCGCCTTCGCCCGTGCCTGCATCGTCTCAGACCTTCGCTCGCTTGTCCGCCAGCCTGCCGCTGTGGCCCCTGAAAAGACGCGTGGGCGCGAACTCACCCAGCTTGTGGCCCACCATATTCTCGGTGATATACACCGGAATGAACTTGTTGCCGTTGTGCACGGCCAGCGTTAGCCCGACAAACTCCGGCGTTATCGTCGACCGGCGTGACCACGTCTTGATCACCTTTTTCTGGCCGCTCTCGTTCATCATAGCGACCTTGCGATACAGGTGGTCATCGACAAACGGGCCCTTCTTAACGCTTCTCGCCATAGTTCCTCGGTATTCGCTCCGGGCCGCTCGTTGATGGTTACCGAGTCGCCTTACCGCGACGACGGCGGCGCACGATCATCGAGTTCGATTTCTTATGCGGATCGCGCGTCTTTGGGCCTTCCGGCTTGCCCCACGGAGTGACCGGGGGTCGGCCGCCCGACGCCTTCCCCTCTCCACCACCGAGCGGGTGATCCACCGGGTTCATCGCCACACCTCGGACCTTCGGCCGCCGGCCAAGCCAGCGGCTGCGTCCGGCTTTCCCCCACGAGATGTTCTCGTGATCGACGTTGCCGACCTGTCCGATCGTCGCTACGCACTCCGCGGGCACCATCCGAACCTCCGTCGAGGGTAGCTTGACGGTCACATGCCGGCCTTCCTTGGCAACGACCTGCGCGCCCGAGCCGGCAGATCTGACCATCGCGCCACCCCGCCCAGGGACCAGTTCGATGTTGTGCACGGTGGTACCGAGCGGGATCTCCTTGAGCGGTAGCGCGTTCCCCGTACGCACATCGCTCCCAGGACCCGCCAAGACCTTGTCGCCAACCGATAGGCCGCGGGGATGAAGGATGTACCGCTTAGCGCCGTCTGCGTAGTGGATCAACGCGATGTTCGCCGAGCGGTTCGGGTCGTACTCGACCGCAGCGACTACTCCGGGCACGGCGTGCTTATCGCGCCGGAAGTCGATCCGGCGATAGCGTCGCTTGTGACCACCGCCGCGGTGACGCGAAGTGACGCGGCCCTGATTGTTGCGACCTCCCTTCTGTGCCAGCGGCTCGAGCAGAGACTTCTCGGGCTTCTCGCGCGTGATCTCTTCACGCGTGACCACCGACCGGAACCTCGTGCCCGGCGAGGTAGGCTTGAACTTCTTGACGCCCATCTAGAGCCCCTCGACCTCGATCGACTGCCCTTCGGCGAGTTGGACGACCGCTTTCTTCCAATTCGGCTGCCTTCCGACGTGTCTACCCCGGCGACGCCACTTCCCTCGCTGATTCGAGATGCGAACGCCCTTCACGTTTACCGAGAAAAGCCGCTCGATTGCGCGTTTGACTTCGTGCTTGTTGGCCTCGCGGATGACCTCAAACGAGAATTTGCCGAGAGTCATCTCCTGAGCCGAGGTTTTCTCCGTCACGATCTGTCGCACGACGACAGCCCTCGGATCACGCATCTTCGTTCTCAGCCGCAGCGGGCGCCGCCGCCGCGTCCTCGACCGGCCCATCGGCGTCCGCACGCGGCGCGCCGCCCGTCAAGGCCCCTTCCTCGATCAAAAGGCAGTCCGCCCAGAGAACGTCATAAGTCGACTCGTGCCCGTATCGCTTCACTTGCAGGTTGGGCACGTTCCGAGCCGACAGGTAGACCTTGGATTCGTCCGCGGCGGTCAAGATCAGCACCTTATCGTCCCCAAGCCCCAGCTTGTCCAGCAACTTGATCAACTGGCGAGTCTTGGGTTCTTCCATAGCGAACGCCTCGAGAACGACGACGCGATCCTCCGCCGCCCGAGCGTTGAACGCCGACCTGCGAGCAAGCCGCTGCACTTTCTTCGGTAGCGTCTGCCGGTAGTCGCGGGGAATCGGGGGAAACACGATTGCCCCGCCACGCCATATCGGCGACCGAATAGTGCCAGCACGCGCTCGCCCGGTTCCTTTCTGCCGAAAGGGCTTTCGACCGCCGCCTGTGATCACCGCCCTGTTCTTAGCCGACGCGGTTCCCTGACGCTGGTTCGCCAGATAGGCTTTGACGGCCGCGTAGATCGCTCGCTCGTGCACCACGCCGTCGAACGGGTCGGCGGGCAGAGAATACTTCTTGCCGGCCGCCCCGGTGGCTTTGTAGTAACGTGCTTTCAGCAGAGCCGTCATCTCAGTCAATCATCAACTATTCGGCAGCACGAGTCATTCACGGCTGCTCAACCCAACGCCTTCTCTTATTGCTTCCTGATGAAAACCCAGCCGTTTGGCGCACCTGGAACGGAGCCTCTCACAAATATCAGGTTCCGCTCGGGGTCGATCTTGACCACATCCAGGTTACGGAGCGTTCGGCGCTTCCCGCCCATGCGGCCAGCCATCTTCCGCCCCTTGATCACGCGCGAGGGATCCGTGCCGGAGCCGATCGATCCGGGCACTCTCGAAAACGGGTGGCCGTGGCTCTTCGGAAAACCCGCGAAACGGTGGCGTTTCACCACTCCCTGGAAGCCGCGCCCTTTCGTATCGCCTGTGACACGGATCCGCTCACCGGGCTCGAAGATAGACACCGTCAGAACCTGACCGACTCGCAGGCCGGCACGGGGATCGGCGATCTCGGGACTAGCGGCCTCACCTACGGTCGCATCGGCTTCAGCCGCCGCATCGCTCCCGCCTTCTTCGCCTTCTCCCGCCTCATCGTCATCTACCGGAGCCGAGGCCTCGCTCACCGCCGCCGGAACGGGTGAGTGAGGGTCATCGGCCAGGGAATCATCATCGCCGAGCGGGAACTCACGCAGCATGGCCGGCACGTAGTCCAGGCTCGCCTTCGCGGCGTGACCGGTTTCGGGCTTCCCGCTGCGTCGCGGCTTCTTGGCTCCAAAGCCGAGCTGAACCGCCCGATAGCCGTCGCGCTCTTCCGTCCTCACCTGTACGATCGGGCAGGGGCCCGCCTGTATCGCCGTTACCGGAATAATGGCCCCGGTCTCGTCGAACAGCTGAGTCATCCCGATTTTTTTACCGATCAGTCCCAACATTCTTCGCCCTAGGACTCTACCTTGATCTCTACATCAACCCCGGCCGGCAGGTCGAGCTTCGTGAGCGCGTCCACCGTCTGCGGCTTGCTGTCGATTATGTCGATGACCCGCTTGTGGGTCTTGAGCTCGAACTGTTCGCGAGACTTTTTGTCCACGTGCGGACTTCTGAGCACCGTCCAGCGCTGTCGCCGCGTTGGCAGCGGCACCGGACCCCTCACGGTCGCGCCAGTCTTCTGGGCTGTGCGCACGATGTCCGCCGCCGTCTGGTCCAAGACGGCGTGATCGAACGCCTTCAGCCTAATCCGGATCTTATCGGACATTACCTAATCGCGACCGTCGCCCCTCAATAGTGGTCCGCAACTACTCGATGACCTTGGTGACGACGCCGGCGCCCACCGTGCGACCCCCCTCGCGGATCGCGAACCTCAGCCCCTCCTCCATCGCGATCGGCGTGATCAGCGAGATCGACATCGTCACGTTGTCTCCCGGCATCACCATCTCCACTCCATCCGGCAGCTTCACCGCTCCCGTCACGTCCGTCGTCCGAAAGTAGAACTGCGGCCGGTAACCTTTGAAAAACGGCGTGTGCCGACCCCCTTCCTCCTTCGTCAGCACGTACACCTCACCGTCAAACTTCGTATGCGGCGTGATCGAGCCCGGCTTCGCCAGCACCATCCCCCGCTCGATCTCCTCCTTGTCCACTCCCCTCAGCAAGATCCCCGCGTTGTCCCCCGCAACACCCTCGTCCAATGTCTTGCGGAACATCTCCACTCCCGTCACCACCGCCTTCTTCTGCGCGCCCAGCCCCACCAACTCCACCTGCTCGTTCACCAACACCTTCCCCCGCTCGATCCGGCCCGTCGCCACCGTCCCCCGGCCCGTGATCGAAAACACGTCCTCCACCGGCATCAAGAACGGCTTGTCAACTTCCCGCTCCGGCTCCGGTATGTACGTGTCCAGCGCCTCCAGCAACTCCGCGATCGACTTCGTCTCCTCGACCTCCGGATCCCCACTCTCCAGCGCCTTCAACGCGCTCCCCTTGATCACCGGTAAATCGTCCCCCGGAAACTCGTACTCGCTCAACAACTCCCTCACCTCCAGCTCCACCAGCTCCAACAGCTCTGGATCGTCCACCATGTCCACCTTGTTCAGGTAAACCACGATGTACGGCACGTTCACCTGCCTCGCCAACAGCACGTGCTCCCGCGTCTGCGGCATCGGCCCGTCCGCCGCGCTCACCACCAGGATCGCTCCGTCCATCTGCGCCGCGCCCGTGATCATGTTCTTCACGTAGTCCGCGTGCCCCGGACAGTCCACGTGCGCGTAATGCCGCTTCTCCGTCTCGTACTCCAGGTGCGCCGTCGCTATCGTGATCCCCCGCTCCCGCTCCTCCGGTGCCTTGTCGATCTCTTCGAACGGCACGTAGTCCGCCAGCCCCTTCTTCGACTGTACCTCCGTGATCGCTGCCGTCAGCGTCGTCTTCCCGTGATCCACGTGGCCTATCGTCCCCACGTTCACGTGCGGCTTCGTCCGCTCAAACTTCGCCTTCGCCATCCTATCTCCTCGTTCCCGTCGCGGTACCGCGTACCGTGCCTAAGCTACGATCCAACGGCCGCCGCGGCCGTTCCGCGGTTAAGAATCTCGTCGGCTTTCTGCTTAGGAACATCACTGTAGAGAGAGAACTGCATGGTAAACACGGCACGACCCTGGCTCAGTGAGCGCAGGGTCGTCGAATAACCGAACATCTCGGCCAGCGGTACGCTGGCCCCAATGATCTGAGCGTCGCCGCGCTGGGTCATGCCCCCGATCTTACCGCGGCGGCTGCTCAGCTCGCCGACGACGTTGCCCAGATACTCTTCGGGTGTGACCACCTCGACATCCATGATCGGCTCGAGGAGCACGGGGTTCGCGCCACGCACCGCCTCGCGGAGGGCCATCGAGCCCGCGATCTTGAAAGCGATCTCCGAAGAGTCGACATCGTGATGCGACCCGTCGATCAGCTCGATCCGGATATCGACCATCGGGTAGCCCGCGAGCACACCGGCATCCATGGCCTCGCGGACGCCCTGCTCGACAGCTCCGATGTACTCCCGAGGGATGGAGCCGCCCACGATCTTGTCCTCGAACGTTAGGCCGCTGCCCGGCTCGCCGGGATCGACGTTCAGCACAACGTGGCCGTACTGCCCACGCCCACCCGTCTGCCGGATGTATTTCCCTTCGACGTCGTGCGCCGGTTTGCGGATCGTCTCCCGGTAAGCAACCTGCGGGCGACCGACGTTGGCGTCGACCTTGAACTCGCGGCGCATACGGTCGACGATGATCTCCAGGTGGAGCTCGCCCATCCCCGAGATGATCGTCTGCCCCGTCTCCGGATCCGTATGGACTTTGAAGGTGGGGTCCTCCTCAGCCAGCTTCTGGAGCGCTTTGCTGAGCTTCTCTTCATCAATCTTCGTCTTCGGCTCAATGGCCACAGCGATCACTGGCTCGAGGAATTTCATCGCCTCAAGGATGATCGGCTGGTCCTGATCGCTCAGCGTCTCGCCCGTTTTCGTGTGCTTGAGACCGATCGCCGCACAGATGTCGCCTGCGTACACGTGATCTCGCTCTTCTCGCTTATCGGCGTGCATCTGCAGGAGGCGGCCGATACGCTCCCTCTTACCCGTGGAAGCGTTCAACACATAGGAACCCGCCTGGACTGAACCACTATAGACACGCAGGTACGTCAGCCGGCCCACGTAGGGATCGGTCGCGATTTTGAAGGCTAGGGCGCTGAACGGTGCTTCGTCGCTGGCTAATCGAGTGATCGTCTGCTCATCATGATGGGGCAGGTGGCCATTGATCGCCTTGACATCGAGCGGCGACGGAAGAAAATCCAACACGGCGTCCAGCAGCTGCGGCACCCCTTTGTTCCTGAAGGCGGAGCCACACAAAACAGGCGTGAGATGGCTCGCGACCGTGGCGTTGCGAACAGCGAGACGGATCTCATCCTCGCTCAACGAATTCTCATCCTCGAGGTACTTTTCGAGCAATTCCTCGTCGTGTTCTACCGCTGCTTCCAGCAGCTCGTGCCGCAGCACAGCGATCTTATCCTTGAGCCCCTCCGGTACGGGGCCTTCGGTCCACTCCGCGCCCAACGACTTCTCGTCGTATACGAGCGAGACCCCTCGGATCACATCGATGATTCCTGTGAACAGCTCGCCGGAACCAAGGGGGTATTGAACGGCGAACGCCGGCGCGCCCAATCGGTCCCGCATCATTTGGACGACGTTGTCGAAGTCGGCTCCGACGCGGTCCATCTTATTGACGAAGGCGATGCGCGGGACTCCATAGCGATCGGCCTGTCGCCAGACCGTCTCCGACTGGGGCTCGACGCCACCCACCGCGCAAAAGAGGGCTAAGGCGCCATCGAGGACGCGGAGGCTCCGCTCAACCTCGGCCGTGAAGTCCACATGGCCCGGCGTGTCGATGATGTTGACCCGATACTCGAGCCCACCCTTCTCCCAAAACGCCGTCGTCGCGGCCGAGGTGATCGTGATTCCTCGTTCCTTTTCCTGCTCCATCCAGTCCATCACCGTGTCGCCATGATGGACTTCGCCCATCCGATGCACCCGTCCGGTGTAATACAGGATGCGCTCAGTCGTCGTCGTCTTACCGGCATCGATGTGCGCCGTGATGCCGATATTACGAAGTCTCTCTAGAGGTACTCTCCTCGCCATTTTTCTACCGGTACGTCCTCATCTTGTCTCTCAGAAGACGATCAAAGACCAACGACGTTGATCGCCCAAAAAGCGCCCTCTGCAACGCTCATACATTCGATCGTCAGTCGAGCGTCCCTATAGATAGAATCGCTCGGGCTACCATCGGTAGTGTGCGAACGCCTTGTTGGCCTCGGCCATGCGATGCACATCTTCCTTTTTCTTCACCGCAGATCCTTCGTTCCGGCTGGCCGCGATTAGCTCGCCAGCCAGTCGCTCGGCCATCGTTCGCTCACTGCGAGCTCGCGCTGCAGCAACCATCCAGCGGCGCGCGAGCGCCTCGCGCCGGCCTGGCCCAACTTCGATCGGAACCTGGTAAGTTGCCCCGCCAACCCTACGGCTTTTCACCTCGAGCACCGGCTTCGCGTTGTTGAACGCCTGCTGATAGATGTTCATCGCAGGCTGTCCGGTCCGCTCCTCGATCAGCCGCATCGCGCTATAGAAGAGCGACTCAGCCACAGACTTCTTGCCATCCGTCATCAACACGTTGACAAACTTCGTGACCGAATCGCTGGCGTACTTTGGATCCAGAGGGATCGGTCTCTGAACCGCTTTCTGTCTCCTGGACATAGCCTCCCAGCTCTACATTCGAGCGGTCGACCCTGACCGCTGTGTCAACCTGTGGGGATTATTTCGGTCGTTTGGCCCCGTACTTACTCCGACTCTTCTTCCGGTCCGACACGCCCGCAGCGTCCAACGTGCCACGCACAATATGGTAGCGAACGCCGGGCAAGTCTTTGACTCGGCCACCCCGGATGAGCACGATAGAGTGCTCCTGGAGGTTGTGGCCCTCCCCCGGTATGTAAGCCGTCACCTCATAGCCGTTGGTCAGCCGCACGCGAGCCACTTTCCGGAGAGCCGAGTTCGGCTTCTTCGGCGTAGTTGTGTACACGCGCGTGCAGACACCCCGCTTCTGGGGGCTCGCTTCGAGAGCAGGCGCCTTATCCTTCTTCGCGGCGCTTTTGCGGCCTATCCTGACCAGTTGGCTAATCGTTGGCATACATCACTCTCGCCCGTCGCCAGCGCGGGACGGACATAACCTACCCACGAAATAAAGCCGGGGACGCCGTCGCCCCCGACGCGGTTAAGGTAAGCGGATTTCCAAATCTTCGGCAGACTGCCGAACTTAGGCCTATCCCTCGGCTTCGTCAAGCCCCTGACGATGCGGGCTTTTGGTCCTCTTTCGGGCCCTCGGCCGCGCCGCTCCAAACGGGCGAAGAACACCCGAAGCGACCCGCCCTCGCGGTGTCTCTTGTCACATCACATGACAATATTAAATTCATGACGCCCCGGAGAAACCCAGCCCCGGGGCGTCATCTACAGTACAGAATTCTTCAGCCGGACTCCCGTCAGTCGCCCGAGCCGGCCGGGTTCTTGGCTCCTTTGACCAGATCGGCCAGGGTGATATCGACCGGTTCCCGCTGGGCCTCCTCCGCCGGGGCCTCGCTTTTCAGCTGGCTCATCTCACGCTCGAGGGTCGGGCCTTCCACGAGAAATTCGATATCCTCGAAGCGGTGGATACCGGTGCCGGCTGGGACCAGGTGGCCTATGATAATGTTCTCCTTGAGACCCTCGAGGTTATCGACGGCGCCGCGGACGGCTGCGTCCGTTAAGACGCGCGTCGTCTCTTGGAACGAGGCGGCGCTGATGAACGACTTGGTCGTCAGGCTCGCCTTCGTTATCCCCAGCAGCAACGGCTCGGCGCGAGCCGCGGTCTTACCGGCCTGCCGCATCTTGGCGTTCATGTCCCGGAACTCCACACGATCGACGTTCTCGCCCTCCAAGAACTCGGTGCTTCCCGGATCCACGATCCGAACCTTCCGGAGCATCTGGCGAACGATCACGCCGATGTGCTTATCTGTTATGCGCACGCCTTGCAGGCGATATACCTCCTGGATCTCGTTGAGCAAATATTCCTGCACGGCCCGCGGCCCTCTGATCTGCAGGATGTCGTGCGGGTTCACTGGACCTTCCGATAGTCGATCGCCCGCGCGTACCCGGTCGCCCTCGTGGACCCGCAAGTGCTTACCCACAGGAATCTCGTACGCATTCTCGTCGCCGCCTTCCGTCGTGACGAGGACTTCGCGCTTACCGCGTTTGATCGACCCGAAGGATACCGTCCCGTCGACGGCGGCTATGGTGGCAGGGTCCTTGGGCTTGCGGGCCTCGAACAGCTCCGCCACCCGAGGCAGACCTCCGGTGATGTCGCGAGTCTTGTAGACCTCGCGGCTGATCTTGGCGAGAGTAGTCCCCGGCTCGATCTTCTTACCGTCCCTAGCCACGAGCTGGGCGCCCACAGGGACGATGAACTCTCGAACCTGCTTACCGCCCTTCTTAATATTGATTTGAGGGTGGAGCTTCTTATCGCGATCCTCGATGATCGTCAGCTGGCGACGACCCGTCGATTCATCGAGCTCCTCGCGCACCGTCTCTTCCTCGACGATGTCCTGGAACTCGACGGTGCCGCCGACGTCGGCGACGATCGGCTCCGAGTATGGATCCCAGCTGAACAAGACCGCCCCCGTCTTGACTTCGTCTCCGTCCTTCACGTGGAGGGTCGCGCCGTACGGCACCGTGAGGCGCGAACGGATCTGCCCGTCCGGCGTGAGCATTTGAATGCCACCCTCTCGACTTGTGACGATGCTCTTGCCGTCCGGATCGACGACGCTGGTCATCCGCTCGAACTTGAGCTTCCCGTCGACCTTCGACTTACGCTGCGTCTGCGCCGCGATGCGCGCCGCTGTGCCTCCTATGTGGAAAGTACGGAGCGTCAGCTGGGTTCCGGGCTCTCCGATGGACTGCGCGGCGATGATGCCCGCCGCCTCGCCCATGTCGACGAGGTGCATCGTAGCGGCATTACGCCCGTAGCACTGGCGGCAGATGCCGCGGCGTGACTCGCAAGTCAACACGGAGCGGATCCGCACGGACTGGATGCCCGCTTCCTCGACGGCTTCGGCGGACTCTTCGTCGATCATGCCACTGGCCCCGATCAACAACTGACCGTCGATCGGGTCGACGACATCCTCGAGCGCGACGGCCCCAACAAGGCGGTCCCGTAGCGGCTCGATGATGTCCTCACCCTCCTTGAGCGCGGAGACGTCGAGGCCGAGCACGGTGCCGCAATCCTCCTCTGAGATCGTCACGTCCTGAGCCACATCTACCAAGCGCCGCGTCAGGTACCCGGCATCCGCCGTCTTGAGAGCCGTGTCCGCGAGCCCCTTCCGCGCGCCGTGTGTGGAGATGAAGTACTCGAGCACCGTCAGCCCCTCTCGGAAGTTGGAGAGGATCGGGCTTTCGATGATCTCGCCAATGCCACCCGTCAACTTCTTCTGCGGCTTCGCCATCAGCCCACGCATTCCGGCAAGCTGCCGGATCTGGTCGCGGGAGCCACGGGATCCCGAGTCGAACATCATGTATACGGGGTTGAATCCGCCGCGTGAGTGCTCCAGACCGCGAACCATCGCCTCGGCGACATCGTTGTTGGCGTGCGTCCACGCATCGATGACCTTATTGTACCGCTCGCCGTTCGAGATCACGCCCTTTTCGTACGCCTTTGTGAAGCGGTCTGTGTCGGCGCGGGCCTCGCGGAGGATCTCCACCTTCTCGGGCGGGATCTCCAGATCCTCGATTC
Source organism: Candidatus Indicimonas acetifermentans (assembly GCA_947581815.1). Lineage (GTDB taxonomy): Bacteria > Gemmatimonadota > Gemmatimonadetes > Palauibacterales > KS3-K002 > Indicimonas > Indicimonas acetifermentans. The sequence goes on from CANPVX010000001.1 coordinate 68,678, forward strand.
CGATCGACGTCCCGCCGATGGTGGCGAATCGAAACCCGAAGTCCTTGAGCCGATCGAGAAGGTCCGTCGTCGCCTCGAGACCCACCTTGCGGAAGCACTGGAACACGAGATCCGAGAGCGCTCCCTTGTTCAATATATGGTTTACGAAGCGGAGCTCGTCTGGAAGGATGTCGTTGAACATCACCCGGCCAACTGTCGTTGGGATCCACTCACCGCCGTAGTGGAAGTGGATCGGGGAATGGTAATCGATCGATCTATTCGAGGCCGTGAAGCACCCGTTGACGATAGCTAACTCCACCTCGTGAACGTTCGAGTAGTGCGGCGCGTCGGCCAGCTTCTCTGCGTGATCGTGCGACGCCTTGGTCACGTAGTGTAGACCCAGAACCATGTCCTGGCTTGGTGTCGCCACCGGCTTTCCGTCCGCAGGCTTCAGGACGTTATTCGCAGACATCATCAGCACCCGGCACTCCAGTTGGGCTTCGAACGAGAGCGGCACGTGGACCGCCATCTGATCGCCGTCGAAGTCCGCATTGAAGGCTGCACATACGAGCGGGTGAATCCGAATCGCCTTACCCTCTACCAACACGGGCTGGAAGGCCTGGATGCCCAGACGGTGAAGCGTGGGCGCCCGGTTGAGCAGTACGGGGTGGTCCTTGATGATATCCTCGAGGACTTCGTAGACGCGGGGATCGTCACCCCTCTCGACGATCTTCTTAGCCCGCTTCACGGTCTCCGCCTCGCCACGCTGCTCGAGCTCGTGGATGATGAATGGACGGAAGAGCTCGACCGCCATCACCTTCGGCAAGCCGCATTGGTGGAGCTTGAGCTCGGGGCCGACCACGATCACCGAGCGGCCCGAGTAGTCCACACGTTTACCGAGTAGATTCTGGCGGAAGCGGCCCTGCTTGCCCTTCAGCATGTCAGAAAGCGCCTTCAGCGGCCGCTTACCGCGTCCCCGAATTGCCTTACCGCGGCGGCCGTTATCGAAGAGGGCATCGACCGCCTCCTGTAGCATCCGCTTCTCATTGCGCAGGATCACCTCTGGGGCGCGCATCTCCATGAGCTTCTTCAACCGATTGTTTCGGTTGATCACGCGCCGGTAGAGATCGTTGAGGTCCGAGGTCGCGAAGCGTCCACCATCGAGCGGTACCAAAGGACGCAGATCCGGCGGGAGCACCGGGATCACGTCCATGATCATCCACTCGGGCTGGTTGCGACGCTCGGGATCCGAGTCGCTGTTGCGGAAAGCGTCGACGACCTTCAGCCGCTTGAGATGCTGCTTCTTGCGGTGCTGGCTGGTCTCGGTCGCCACCTTTCGCCGGAGGTCCTTGGCCAACTCGTCCACATCGACTTGTCGGAGAAGCGCGCGGACGGCGTCGGCGCCGATCTGAGCGGCGAACTTATCGTCACCTGCGTCCTTGGCAGCGACTTTCATTTCGAGGTACTCCTCTTCCTCGAGAAGCTGCCCCGCTTTGACCTTTTGCCGACCTGCAGTCACAACGACGTAGTTCGCGTAATAGATGACCTTCTCGAGGTCGCGGAGCGTCAGCCCGAGCAGGTAACCCATCTGCGACGGAAGGGTCTTGAAGAGCCAGATATGAGCCACCGGTACGGCGAGCTCGATGTGGCCCATGCGCTCGCGCCGGACCTTCGAAAGCGTAACCTCGACCCCGCACTTGTCGCAGATGTGGCCGCGATAACGAATCCGCTTGAATTTGCCGCAGTGGCACTCCCAGTCCTTCACTGGACCGAAGATGCGCTCGCAGAACAGCCCGTCGCGCTCCGGCTTGAAGGACCGATAGTTTATCGTCTCAGGCTTTATAACCTCACCGAAGCTCAGCCCGCGGATCTGCTCCGGCGAGGCGATCTTGAGCTGAATGAAGTCGAACTGCTGGGGACGACTCTCGCGATGCCTTGGGAAGTCTATCATCTGTTTCCTCTGACTCGTTGTTCCGTTCCGCCTACTATACGCCCTCGTCGCCCTGCGCCAACGTGACACTAAGGCCGAGGGCCTGTAGCTCCTTCACCAAAACGTTGAAGCTCTCCGGTATGCCCGGTTCGGGCAGGTTCTCGCCTTTGACGATCGCTTCGTAAACCCTCGAACGCCCAGATACGTCATCCGACTTGACGGTCAGCATCTCCCGAAGAGTGTGCGCCGCCCCGTACGCCTCGAGCGCCCACACCTCCATCTCTCCGAACCGCTGACCTCCAAACTGAGCCTTTCCGGCCAGCGGCTGTTGGGTGACGAGAGAGTAGGGCCCGATGGACCGGGCGTGGATCTTGTCGTCCACCAAGTGGGCCAGCTTCATGATATAGATGCTGCCCACGGTGACTTCCATGGCGAAGAACTCGCCGGTGCGACCATCCCGCAGCCGCATCTTGCCGGCCGGAGTCAGACCGGCCAGCCGAATGAACTCCGCCACGGTCTCATCTAGGCCCTCGCGTAGTACTTGGCGTCGTGAAAGCCTGGCGGCCGCCTCGAATCCGGCCTTGCTCAGGCTCGACTCACCGCCGCGCTCAGCCAGCTCGTTGGCAGCCTTCACGAGGTAAACGCCCAGCTGCTGGAGCAGGTCCTTCACCGATCCTGACGTCTGGCCCGCCAGCAGCGAATCGAGTGGGCGGCCGAGCCCCAGAGGCGAGCCCGAGGGGCGGGTCCCGTTCCCCTGTCCCTTGGTCTCCGCGGGGCCCTTAGTGCCAGCCCGGCGCAGGGTCTTGATCAGATCGCGGATGTCTTGGTCGCTCCACTCCGGTGGATGAGCTCCCCTGATCCGTAAGGCTTCGTGAGCCCAGCGCACTCCCGCCAGCTTGAGCAACACGCCGATCTCATCCTCCGATGCACCGTGGAACACCGGTGTCTTCGACTCGAATCCGAGGATCTGACCGCACCAGCCCAGGTGGGTCTCGAGGATCTGACCCACATTCATTCGGCTGGGCACACCCAACGGGTTGAGCACGATGTCCACCGGCCTGCCGTCGGGCTGGAGCGGCATGTCCTCCTCCGGCACGATTCGGGCGATGACACCCTTATTGCCGTGGCGTCCGGCGACCTTGTCACCCACCGCGATCTTGCGACGTTCTGCGACATATACCTTCACCAGCTGAACGACGCCCGGTGAGAGCTCGTCGGGCTGCAGCACTTTGTCGATCGACTGTTCAACCTTCTCGCGAACTCGATCGATCCGCTGCCGTCCCTCCTCGAGCACGCGGCGAACCTTCTCGTTCGCGGCCTGACCCTTAACCTTGAGCGCCGTGAGATCGATCTTGGAGAAGTCGAGCTCGGCGATGACGTCATCTCGGAGTTTCTTGCCTTCCTTGAAGAAAGGCTCGATCGTCCCGCGCTTTAGAAAGAGCTGCACCGTCTGGTCCACGAGCAGTTCACGTAACTCCTCGTCACGGACCTCGGTGACGTGAGCGATCTCGTCGCGCTCGCGCTCTCGCAACTGGCCGATCTTCTCGCCGTGCTCCTTCTCTAGCAACGGGTCATCGATGCGCCGCGAGAAGATCTTCACGTCGATCACCGTACCCGCCATGCCGGGTGGCACGCGGAGAGAGGAATCCTTCACGTCCTTGGCCTTCTCGCCGAAGATCGCCGTCAGCAACTTCTCCTCGGGCGATAGCTCGGTCTCACCCTTGGGTGTGATCTTGCCGACCAGCACGTCGCTCGACTTCACATAGGCTCCCGTTCGAATGATACCCCGCTCGTCGAGGTCTTTGAGTGCCTCTTCCGAAACGTTGGGTATCTCGCGGGTTATCTCCTCCATCCCGCGCTTCGTGTCCCGCACGTGAAGCTCCAGCTCTTGAATGTGTATCGAGGTAAAGGAATCGTTCTTGACCAGCTGCTCGCTGATCACGATCGCGTCCTCGAAGTTGTGGCCGTACCACGGCATGAACGCCACGGTCAGATTCTGTCCCAGAGCGAGCTCGCCGCGGTCGGTCGATGCACCGTCGGCGATGATGTCCCCCTCTTGGACAGTATCCCCGACCTTCACCAGCGGACGCTGGTTGATCGCGGTATCCTGGTTCGTGCGCCAAAATTTCTTCAGCTTGTAGCGATCGAACTGGCTGAGCTTGGCCAACGGCTGGTCGCCGCCGGGCTTCACCATACCCGTATCGATGAGCACCTCGTCCGCCCTCACCTGCGTGACTTTGCCTCCGCGACGCGCGATGACGACGGCACCCGAATCGCGGGCCACCTTCGCTTCCAAGCCCGTCCCGACCAGGGGGCGCCGCGGGAACAGCAAAGGCACGGCCTGCCGCTGCATGTTAGAGCCCATCAGCGCTCGGTTGGCGTCGTCGTGCTCCAGGAACGGGATCAGTGCCGGTGACACCGCCACGAGTTGATCCGGCGAGACGTCCATGTAGTCGATGTGCTGCGGCGGAAGCATCGGATAGTCATCCCGCTGCCGGCAGAGGACCAGAGCGTCCTTGAACGTCTCATCGGGGTTGAGCTCGGCGTTGGCCTGCGCCACCGCGAACTCTTCCTCCTCGCTCGCCGTTAGCCAGACGAGCTCGCCGGTCACCCGCCCTCGATCGACCTTGCGGTACGGAGTCTCGATGAATCCGAGATCGTTGATGCGTGCGTAGGTCGAGAGGCTAGTGATTAGTCCAATGTTCGGGCCTTCCGGCGTCTCGATCGGACACATGCGTCCGTAGTGCGAGTAGTGCACGTCGCGAACCTCGAAGCCCGCGCGCTCGCGCGTTAGGCCTCCTGGGCCAAGCGCGGAGAGCCGGCGCTTATGGGTAAGCTCTGCCAACGGATTCGTCTGATCCATGAACTGGCTGAGCTGCGACGATCCAAAGAACGACTGGATCACAGCGCTCACAGTTCGTGCATTCACCAGATCGTCGATGTTGATCTGCTCTGGATCGCTGGCGATCGACATACGCTCGCGCACCAGACGCGCCATGCGTGAAAGGCCGACCGAGAACTGATTGGCGATGAGCTCGCCCACCGACCGCACGCGTCGATTGCCCAGGTGGTCGATGTCATCCACGTAGCCACGGCCCTCGTGCAGCTCGATCAGATAACGGACGATCGCGATGAAATCCTGGACCGTCAGTATCGTCATGTCGCTGGGCGGCTGTTCCAGGTTGAGCAACCTGGTGATGTCCTTGAGCCTCTGGTTGATCTTGTAGCGGCCGACCCGGCCCAAGTCGTAACGCTTGGGGTTGAAGAAGAGGCGCTCGATCGCCGACCGCGCCGTCTTGAGGTTGGGCGCGTCGCCGGGGCGGAGGAGCGAATAGATCGCGTACAGCGCCTCCGACTCTCCGTTCGTCGGGTCTTTGGCGAGCGTGTTCTTGATCAGCGGGGATTCACCGCGAGCGCCGCCTGTGTAGACCTGAGCATCGCGGATGCCGCGCAGCGCCAGTGCGTCGAACAGCTCGGCATGGAAAGGCGCCCCCTTCTCGGCCAACACCTCGCCAGTATGCGGATCCACGACGTCGGCCGCGAGGTGTGGGTCTTGGCTCCAATCGCGGCGGTTTGTGAGCTCCTCGTATCGCCCGCGAAGCGGTACCCGTACAGCGCTGGAGTAGATCAAGATGCGCTCGACGCCTGCACGGGTCAGTTGTTTGATCAGGTCGGGCGTTAGATCGTCTGCTCGGGTGGCCAAAAAAGCGTCTTTGCTGCGGTAGATCGGCGCTTCCTCGATTCCGCCACCAATCAGACGGTTTATGAGGTCCGTCGTGATCGGATCACCGAGCCCCGCCAGCATCTTCCCCGTCTCGGCGTGTAACTGGTCGCCGGCCAGCCAGCCGGCCTCCTGGTCGGGATCGAATCCAGTGAGAACGACGGTCTCGGGCGGCTCACCCTCGTAGGATTGATCGAGCACGGCTTCGGCGAACATCGTGCCCGCGGCCTCGCGGCGGAGGGCGCGGTTCGTAGCGATATCTTTCAGCTGGAGCTCGCGGGTCGTGTAAAAGAGAGCGAGCACTTCCGGGTCGCTGCCGTAACCGAGTGCGCGGATTAGCGCGGTCGCTGGGAACTTTTTGCGCTTGTCTATATGTACGTGAATGACGTCGTGGATGTCGATGGAGAACTCCACCCACGAACCACGAAACGGTATGATGCGCGCTGAGAACAGGCGCGTTCCGTTTGGATGGATCGTCTCCTCGAATACGACACCGGGTGAGCGGTGCAGCTGGCTCACTACGACTCGCTCAGCACCGTTGATCACAAAGGTGCCCTGCTCGGTGAGCAGCGGTAGCTCACCGAGGTAGACTTCCTTTTCAAGGATGTCTCGCGGCCGCTTCTCGCCGCCGACATCCTCGTTGATCACGAGGCGCAGCGTGGCTTTGAGCGGAGCGCCATAGGTCATGTCGCGCTCCATGCACTCCTCGACGCTATACTTCGGCTCGCCCAAAGCGTAGCTGACGAAGTCCAGCAAGAAGTTCTCCTTGGTGTCGGTGCTCGGGAAGATCTCCAGGAACACGCGTTCGAGTCCGAAATCGCCGACGCCTTCGTCGTCAGCCTTCTCCAGCAGCGCCTCGAACGCCTTGATCTGAACGTCGAGCAAGTTCGGCATATCGACGGCCTTGCCGAGGTGCGCGAATGACATCACCGACCCATCGCCGTTTGCCTGCGCCTGCGCCAATTTAGAGTCGGCCGTTACCTGGCTGGTGTGGATCTTCGTCTTGGCCAAGTCTTATACCTCCAAGGAAAGTTCGGGGTGAACGGCCAGATCCGTCGGCACGTGTCCGTCGGCGGCCCCACCCAGAAGTTCGCTGCCACTACCGCAAATTTTCGGTCGGGAGTCTAGAAACAGCACAGAAATCCCCCGTCCCGTGTCGTTGCGGGGGTTTCGGGTTGGCATCAAGTTTTTAGGCCACGCGAGCGGCATAGGCAGAGGAGCGGTCACCTCGGTTCAAGACTGCCGACGCCCATCGACGCCGGCCTGGAGAAGCCCCTCAGCCGTTACTTCAGCTCGACAGTAGCGCCCTGCTCTTCGAGCTTGGCCTTGATTTGCTCGGCCTCCTGTTTGGTCGCGCCCTCTCGTACAGTGTTCGGAGCGCCGTCCACGAGTTCCTTCGCCTCCTTCAGGCCGAAGCTGGTGACCTCGCGGAGCGCTTTGATCACTTGGATCTTCTTACCACCCACTTCGGTCAGCACGACGTCGAACTCATCCTGCTCTTCCGCCGCCTCAGCCCCGGCGCCGGGCCCGGCCGCCGCCACTGCGACCGCTGCCGCAGCGCTAACGCCGAACTTCTCCTCCATGGCGTCCTTCAGCTCAGCCGCCTCGAGGACGGTCAGCGAACCGATGGCGTCTAGAATCTCTTCGATCTTGGTCATGTCTCTCCGTCGTGTTTGAACGCTCCTACTACTCTCAAGATCCCGAATAGATCCTGCTGGCTTCTCACGAGCCCTCAGGCGCGCCCTCGTTCTTCTTCGCTACCTCTCCAATCATGTAAGCCAGATCTCGCATCAGCGCGTTCAGCACCCCCACGATACCTGTGACCGGCGCCATCATTGATCCGGCGATGCCGCCTAGGAGCTGCTGCCTGGGCGGCAGTTCGGCCAGGCGCTCGATCTCCTCGACGGAGACGATGCGCCGCTCGACCACGCCGATCTTGAGCGAGGGTCGGTCCTCGTTTTCCTTGGCGAATTCCCGCAGCGTCTTCGCCGGCGTTACGGGGTCGTCGACTCCCAGGACGAAGCCAGTAGGCCCGCGGAGGTGCTGCTTTATGTCGGGGAACTCCAGCTGCTCCAGGGCCCTGAGCGCCAACCGGTTCTTGACGACGACGAATCGGCCGTCCGATTCCCTGAACCGCTTCCTCAGCTCGGTCATGCTCTTGACGTTGAGCCCAGTGAAGTCGGCGAGGTACACGACGTTCGAGTTCTCCAGCCATTTCCTCAACTCGTCCGTCAGCTCGATCTTCTGCTTCTTGGTGCGCTGCGACATGAAGCCGTCTTTTCTCTCGTTATGCGGACTTCCTGAAAGCGCCAGGCTCGATCTTGACCCCCGGGCCCATGGTGCTGCTCACGGTGATCGAACGGATGTATCCGCCTTTCGCCGCGACCGGGCGGGCGTGGAGAACCGCATCCATGAAGGTCTGGAGGTTGTCCACCAACTGCTCGAGCTGGAACGAAGCTTTTCCCACAGGCGCGTGAAGATTCCCCGTCTTGTCAACCCGGAACTCGATCCGCCCCGCCTTCAACTCTTTGACGGCCCGGCCGATATCCATAGTTACCGTCCCTGCTTTGGGCGTGGGCATCAGCCCGCGAGGCCCGAGGATTCGGCCGAGCTTCGCTACATCCTTCATGGTGTCAGGGGTGGCGACCACCGCGTCGAACTCGAGCCACCCCTGCTGGATCTTCGCGATGTGATCCGTCCCGGCATAGTCGGCGCCGGCTTCCTCCGCTTCACGAGCCTTGTCGCCGTCGGCGAGCGCCAGGACCCGGACGGTTCTGCCGGTGCCGTGGGGCAGGCTAACGGTGCCGCGGACGATCTGGTCCGCGTGCCGCGGATCGACGTTCAACCTCACCGCGGCCTCGACGGTCTCGTCGAACTTGGCTAACGCCATTTCCTTGACCAGCTGAAGAGCCGCCTGAGGCTGGTGGCGCTCGGTCAGCTCGGTGCGCTCGGCCGCCGCGCTATAGCGTTTCCCGTGTCTGGCCATCAGTCGGCCACCTCTATGCCCATGGAGCGGGCCGTTCCCTCGATCATGCGCATGGCGGCCTCGAGCGACGCGGCGTTGAGATCCTGCATCTTGAGCTCGGCGATCTTCTGTACCTGACTTCGGCTAACGGTCCCGACCTTTTCCCGATTGGGCTCGCCCGACGCCTTGGCCACGCCCGCTTCTTTCTTGAGCAATACTGCAGCTGGCGGCGTCTTGGTGATGAAGCCGAACGACCGGTCCGCGTAGACGGTGATTTCCACTGGGATGAGCAGTCCACCCTGGCCCTGGGTCCGCGTGTTGAACTGCTTGCAGAAATCCATGATGTTGACGCCATGCTGACCCAAAGCGGGGCCGACCGGCGGCGCTGGCGTTGCTTGTCCGGCGGGGACTTGAAGCTTAATGAACCCTATGATCCTCTTCGCCATCTCTATTCTTTGTGCTAGTAGCCCTTGAGCTGCGTGTAATCCAGCTCGATCGTCGTGGAGCGGCCGAACAACGACACCAGGACCTTGACTTTGCCCTTCTCCTGATCGACGGCCTCGACCTGGCCGGTGAAGTCGCTGAATGGGCCCCCGGCCACTTCGACCGACTGTCCGACGTAGAACGGCACGCGCAGCTCTTCAGCGCCCTCGACTTCGATCGCCGTCTCGACGCCGAGGATCTTGTTCATCTCCTCGGCGCGCAGAGGTTGAGGCGACGTGTCTCCGCCCACGAATTTGATCACGCCCTGGATGTTGTTGATCTCGTGCATCGTCCTCTCGTTGAGGATCATTCTCACTAGGACGTAACCGGGGTAGAGCCGTTTGCTCTTCGAGATCTTCTTGCCGCCCTTTACCTCGACAACTTCATGGGTGGGGACAAGGACTTCGCGGATCTCCTTCTCCTCGATCGACTCCCCCGGCTGTTCGTCGATACGTCGCTCGACCAACGTCTTGACCTTGTTCTCGTGGCCGGCGTACGTCTGCACAGCATACCATTTTGATTCTTGCTCGGTGGTCTGTTCGCCCATAAGGCCTCAAGCGCCGAGGAAGCCGAGTATGAGATCTACGATCTTACGGAACACGAGGTCCATCAGACCGATGATGGCCGCAACGATCAGGACGAAGACGATGATGACCCCAGTGGCATTTCGAAGCTGCAGCCAGTCGGGCCACGTGACCTTTTTCATCTCGGCCTGGACCTCGACCGTGAACTTCCGAACTCTATCCAGCCGCTCCAGCACCGCGGTCATCTCTACTTCGTCTCCTTGTGCTGCGTATGCTTACTGCAGCGCCGGCAGTACTTCTTGTACTCCACCCGCTCGGGGTGTTTCTGCCGGTTCTTAGTCAATTGGTAGTTACGCGACTTACAGTCGGCGCACTCAATGGTGACCTTTACGCGGTTCGCCGCCATCTCACTTCCATACCGGTGGCTACTCGATGACCTTGGTGACGACGCCGGCGCCCACCGTGCGACCCCCCTCGCGGATCGCGAACCTCAGCCCCTCCTCCATCGCGATCGGCGTGATCAGCGAGATCGACATCGTCACGTTGTCTCCCGGCATCACCATCTCCACTCCATCCGGCAGCTTCACCGCTCCCGTCACGTCCGTCGTCCGAAAGTAGAACTGCGGCCGGTAACCTTTGAAAAACGGCGTGTGCCGACCCCCTTCCTCCTTCGTCAGCACGTACACCTCACCGTCAAACTTCGTATGCGGCGTGATCGAGCCCGGCTTCGCCAGCACCATCCCCCGCTCGATCTCCTCCTTGTCCACTCCCCTCAGCAAGATCCCCGCGTTGTCCCCCGCAACACCCTCGTCCAATGTCTTGCGGAACATCTCCACTCCCGTCACCACCGCCTTCTTCTGCGCGCCCAGCCCCACCAACTCCACCTGCTCGTTCACCAACACCTTCCCCCGCTCGATCCGGCCCGTCGCCACCGTCCCCCGGCCCGTGATCGAAAACACGTCCTCCACCGGCATCAAGAACGGCTTGTCAACTTCCCGCTCCGGCTCCGGTATGTACGTGTCCAGCGCCTCCAGCAACTCCGCGATCGACTTCGTCTCCTCGACCTCCGGATCCCCACTCTCCAGCGCCTTCAACGCGCTCCCCTTGATCACCGGTAAATCGTCCCCCGGAAACTCGTACTCGCTCAACAACTCCCTCACCTCCAGCTCCACCAGCTCCAACAGCTCTGGATCGTCCACCATGTCCACCTTGTTCAGGTAAACCACGATGTACGGCACGTTCACCTGCCTCGCCAACAGCACGTGCTCCCGCGTCTGCGGCATCGGCCCGTCCGCCGCGCTCACCACCAGGATCGCTCCGTCCATCTGCGCCGCGCCCGTGATCATGTTCTTCACGTAGTCCGCGTGCCCCGGACAGTCCACGTGCGCGTAATGCCGCTTCTCCGTCTCGTACTCCAGGTGCGCCGTCGCTATCGTGATCCCCCGCTCCCGCTCCTCCGGTGCCTTGTCGATCTCTTCGAACGGCACGTAGTCCGCCAGCCCCTTCTTCGACTGTACCTCCGTGATCGCTGCCGTCAGCGTCGTCTTCCCGTGATCCACGTGGCCTATCGTCCCCACGTTCACGTGCGGCTTCGTCCGCTCAAACTTCGCCTTCGCCATCCTATCTCCTCCGCTGGTCGATCCCGCTTCGTTCCTGCCCGCCGGGCGCCGGACCCGCCGTGGGTAAGCGCTGGCGCAGCTCTTGGCTCAGCGAATGGTGGGGGAAGGATTCGAACCTTCGTAGGCATCAGCCGGCAGATTTACAGTCTGCTCCCTTTGGCCGCTCGGGCACCCCACCGTGACTGCCCCTCCCGCCTCCCTGCCCCCCTGCCCCCTGCCCCCTGCCCCCCTGCCCCCTCCTGCCCTTTCCTGCCCTTTCCTGCCCGCCATCGGGTCGAGTCCTGACCGCGATTCACGACCGCCGGCCTCCGCCTATGGCGTCATCCTGCCCGTCGACCGCCGGCAGCTGTGCGGATGGACAGTAGACGTACCGGTACCTGCCGCGGTATTGGAAACCGCCACTGGTTCGTCTAGCTCTATGTATCTAAACACGATGCGTCGCCGTCTGGAGCTGACGGCGGGAGTCGAACCCGCAACCTGCTGATTACAAATCAGCCGCTCTTCCGTTTGAGCTACGTCAGCACTTTACCAAGCCCGATAGTATAAATGGAGCTAAGTGACGTGTCAAGCGGGCTTAGCACGCTTCCACCGGCTCCCGCCGGGTGTGTCCTCGATCTCGATCCCGGCCCCCGCCAGCTCCTCCCGGATCGAGTCGGCCCGGGCGTAGTCGCCGTTCTCCCGGGCACGCGCACGCGCCGCAAGCCGATCCTCGATCCAGCCCCGCAGCTCGTCCGGCACCTCATCCACTTCGCGCTCCGCGAGGTCCAGCACACCGAACACACTATCCATCGACTTGACGGCTTCCAGCGCCGCCGTCACCTCGGCCTCGGCCGCCACACCGGCGGCGCGATCGAGCTCCGCGTTGGCGTCGCGGACGAAGACGAAGAGGGCGCCCCAGCCTTCGGCCACATTGAGATCATCGTCCATCGCTTCCTCGAACGACTCGAGCGCGGCCCGAGCCAGCTCGGGCAGGCGGGTCGCGGGGAGGTCCGACGCCTGGCCGGGAGCGGCCTCCAGCCGGCGGCGCAGCTCCATCAAGCGCTCCACCGAGCGGCCGGCGTCTTCGAGGCCTTCGAGTGTGAAGTTGAGCTCCGTCCTGTAGTGAGCCGAGACGAGGAGGCGGCGGATGACGGACGGCGGGTAGCCCTGGTCGATCAGATCCTGGATCGTGTAGAAGTTGCCCGCCGACTTCGACATCTTGGCGTTGTTGACGAGCAGGTGGCTGGCGTGCAGCCAGTAGCGCGCGAAAGGGCAACCGCAGGCCCCTTCGGACTGGGCGATCTCGTTGGTGTGGTGTGGGAAGATGAGGTCGACGCCGCCGGTGTGGATGTCGATAGTCTCACCCAACAGGGTCGTCGCCATGACCGAGCATTCCAAGTGCCAGCCAGGTCGGCCCGGACCCCAAGGCGAGTCCCATACGGCGACGTCGCCTTCCTCGGGCCGTTCCCCTCCCTTCCAGAGCACAAAATCCCGGGCATCCTGCTTTTCGTACGCTTCATCGCTGGACACGCGCATTCCGGCCCGGATCTCCGACTTGTCGAGCTGGGCGAGCCGGCCGTATTCGGGGAACTTCGAGATATCGAAGTAGACGGATCCATCCGCTTCATAGGCCAGCTGACGCGTGTGGAGCCGCTCGACCAGCTCGATCATCTGAGGGATGTAATCGGTTGCCCGCGGGTATTGCTCGGCCGGTTTAAGGCCGAGGCGCTCCAGATCCTCGAAGAAGGCGGCTATGAATGGCTCTGTGAGGTCGTGGAGGCTGGTTCCGGCCTTCACCGCCTCCCTTATAGTGTTGTCGTCCACATCCGTGATGTTGCGGACGTGGGTAACCTGGTAGCCCTTCCACGCAAGATATCGCCGCAGGATGTCGTCGAACAGGAAGGTGCGGAAGTTTCCGATATGAGGTCGTTCATATACGGTGGGGCCGCACGTATACATCCGAACGTGGCCCTCTTCGATGGAGGCAAAGTCCTCGAGGGTGCGGGTCAGTGTGTTGAAAAAGCGCAGCGCCATGTAGAGTCCGCTCGCCGGCTAGGCGCCTTCGGCGAAGGCCGCGGCGACAGCTTGGAACGCGGCGGCGGGATCTTTGGCAGCAGTGATCGAGCGGCCGACTACGATGTAGTCCGCCCCGGCCCGTGCCGCGGCTCCGGGGGTTGAATAGCGGCTCTGATCGCCTGGGTCATCGCCCGGGAGCCGGATGCCCGGAGTCACGACCAGCAGCGCATCTCCGTAGCTGCGTTTGATGGTCTTGACTTCGGTCGGGGATGCGACGACCCCCGGCAGCCCAGTCTCTGCGGCCAGACCCGCCAGGCGGACGACCTCGTCCACCAGCGACACGGGCGCGCGGCCGAAGACCTGCTCGACATCCTCTGAGTCGAGCGACGTCAGCAGAGTGACCGCGAAGACGTCGGGTCCGTTCGGGCCCGCCGCTTCTTGCGCCGCCTTCAGCATTTCCTTGCCGCCGCTGGCGTGGACTGTGACCATAGAAACGCGCTTCCTGGCCGCCGCCTTGATCGCACCCGCCACGGTATTGGGGATGTCGTGGAACTTGAGGTCGAGAAAGACTCGCTTGCCTCGCTTGTGGAGCTCGTCGAGCAACCCCGGGCCCGCCTCGGTGAACAGCTGCGCCCCCACCTTCAGAAAGGCTGCCTGATCGTCCAGCTTCTCAACCAGCTCCAGCGCCTTTTTCCTGCTTGGGACGTCCAGTGCTACGATGATCTTACTGCTTGCAGAATCGGACATCAGGCCTCCAGGGCCCCGATGAGTTCAGAGATCTCTCCAACGCCGTGCTTTTCGCAGAACTCCGAGATGCCGGCGACTACCTCTGGTGCCGTAAACGGGTCCACGAACATAGCGGTTCCGATCTGAATCAGCGACGCTCCCGCCAGGAGGTACTGCAATGCATCTTTCGCGTTTCGCACACCGCCGATGCCGATGACCGGGAGATCGACCCGGGTGGCCGCGACTCGCGTTGCGTAAACGCCCATCGGAAGGATGGCGGGCCCGCTGACGCCCCCCGTTTCATTGCCGATCACCGCCCGACGCGTATCGACATCGATCACCATTCCCGGGAAGGTGTTGATGGTGCTGAGGCCGTCGGCGCCGTTGGCCTCGCAGATCTCCGCGAAGACACCGATGTCGGGGACGTTGGGCGTCAGTTTGATGATGAGCGGCCTCGAGGTCGATTCGCGCAACGCCTTCACGAGCACCGCGAGTGCCTTCTCATCGGTCCCGAACAGCGTGCCCCCCTTTACATTGGGGCAAGAGACGTTGATCTCATAACCCAGAAAGCCGACCTCCTCGTTTAGCCCCTCCACAACTCCGACGAAATCCTCGACGGTCCAGCCGGCGACGTTCACGAGGACCTGAGCGCTGCGAAGGTTCTCCTGGATCCAAGGCAGCTTCTCTCGCTTGAAACCTTCCAGGCCGACGTTTGCGAGACCTATAGAGTTGATCATCCCCGCGGGTGTCTCGGTGATGCGCGTCGGCAGGTTGCCTCGACGGCGCTTCGGGGTCACCGCTTTAGTGACGATACCGCCGAGCGCGTCGACATCGATGACGCCGCTGTATTCCTGTCCGTACCCGCAGGTGCCGGAAGCGAGCAGGATGGGGTTTTGGAAGGTAGCGCCGAAGACCTGCAGCGAGAGGTCTACCATGGCAGTTGCTCCGCCCGAAAAACCGGCCCTTCGATACAGGCCCGAGCGTAGCGCTGTTCGCCGGTTGTCGGATCGACCGTCTCGACGATGCAGCCGATGCAGGTGCCCATGCCGCAGGCCATGTGCTCTTCGACAGCCAGCTGACACGCGGTTCCCGAATCCAAAGCCAGCTCTCTGACAGCCTTGAGCATAGGCGTGGGGCCACAGGCGAGTACGAGGTCGATGTCGCCTAGCTCGAGCCCATCGGTGATCCGCCCCTTGCGGCCGAGGCTTCCGTCCTCAGTCCAGATCTCGGCGTCGATACCCGTCAGCTCCCTGAGCTTCCCCGCGTCGAACACCGCCGCGGCGTCGCGCTCACCGTAAAGAACGTGAACCTCAGCATCAGGAAGCGCCTCTCGCGCCCAACGCGGCAGCAAGATGAAAGGTGCAAGGCCAACGCCGCCCGCCACGCATAACACTTTTCGCGGAGCTTGGCCCAGGTCGAATCCGACGCCCAACGGGCCAAGCAGCAGCACCGAGTCACCCGCGTCGAGCTGCGCGAGGCGGCGTGAGCCCTCACCAAAGATGCGGATTAGTAGGCCGACGGAGCCGTCGATGGTGGCCGCAACGCTGTTCGGCCGGGGGAGGAAAGGCACCGCGTACCCTTCAGACCCATAGCCGACCATCATGAATTGACCCGGTATCGTCCGAGCGGCGATCTCGGGTGCTTCCAACTCCAGCCAAAAAGTCTGCTCAGCTACCTGCTCTTTAGACGCGACCGGGCACCACGCCCGTACTGGATCACTCTGCCGTGTCGTGGCTATGTCGTTCTCCCTCGAAGCGCACGCGCCACTTTCATGTCACCGCGGTCCGGATACATGTACACTCCAAACCAACGCTAGGGCCGGTTCGACGCGCGGCGCGGGTCGCTGAGCACTCGATCCGCCTGGATTCGCAAGCTGTTCAACTGCTGCCGCAGTCCCTGCTCCAGTTCCTCGTACGTGAATCCTTCCGCTTTCGCCTCACCGACGAGCGCCTGAACGTAAGCGGAGCTCCAGTAGTTTTCCAAAAGCTGCCGCCTCAACTCTTCGGCAGGCGGCTCTATGGAACTCGTGCCATTGGTGCCGCTCGAGTCCAGGTCCATGAGATCGAGAGCAGCGAGCAGCGCTTTAGGCGCCCAGAGCCCATCGGGCTGTTCCTCCACATACGTCAGATAGAGGTGCCGGGCCAGACCCAGCGACTCCAGGTCCTCCCAGGCGACTTCAGCGGCCGCCAGGTATCCGACCTCACCCCGCTCGACGAAATACTCGAGCCGGCGGATCAACTCGATCAGCTCGGCGACCGTGGCGATTCGAGTTCCGAAGTTAAGTTGGCGAGCATCGCGCAATACCGCGTACGCGTCCTCGAGGTCCGCGAGCGTGATAGCCCGTGCCAATTTCAAGTCAACCAACGCTAGGTAGGCGTCGACCGCCGTCCGCGATTGTGGGGCAATTTCCGCTGCCAGTCGATAATCTCGTTCAGCGTCTACGATGCGTCCCACGTCCACATCGAGGTCGCCGCGCAGCTTCACGAATCTAGCAGTCATGCCCACAGACAGGCCTGCCACCTCCACCTTCAGTAGGGCGACACGTCCCACCTCCGGATCCGCAGCGGCGACGTGCTGCACAGCTTGGTACAGCTCGTCCTCCTCGTCCCTCTCCAAGGTGAGCTTGAAGACCTGGGTCAGCTCGAACCCAGCCTCCTGGTAACGACCGGCCATCACGAGCTCGCGTGCCCTGGCGAGTCGAGGCGCGACCCACTCCCGATCGATCGCCGACGATGCTCTGAAGTCATCATCGGCGCTGCTCAGCTGCCCTAGACCGATCCGCGCCAACCCTCGACTATAGAACAACGACGCATGGAGACGTTCATTCCAGTCCTCCTCCAACGCCGCCGTCAGCAGTGAATCAGCCTGTGCGCTGTTCCCCAAGCGCACTTCCGCCATGCCCAGAAAGCCTGCCGCCTCGGCGCTATCGCGCGCCGAGTGCACCATCTCAAGCAGCTTCACACTTGCCTCAGCGGCTTCGGGCCACTCCTCTCGCAGCACTCGCGCATACGCGATCAGCCGCTGGGCGTCATCGGCCCAGCGGCTGTTAGGCTTGTTCTCAACCACCCGCTCCGCCTTCTCGATGCTCTCATCGAGCGTGGCGCGACCGGCCGCCTCGTTCCCGTGCTCGATCTCTCTACGCCCGCGCTCGAACAGCGCGTTCGCATTGTAAACGGAATTGAAATAGACACAGCCCGTAGCCGAAGCCGCCGCGGCTGCGACAAGGAAGATGTGGGCTTTAAGCGCCAGCCCGGGGGGTAGACCAGACCCGCTGACCATAACCTGCAAGATAATTCACAATTCCATCCGCCAAGGCATCTGCAATCTTCGCCTGATAGGAGCCTGACCGCAACTGCTTTTCCTCGGAGGGATTGGAGAGATAACCGACCTCGACCAACGCCGCCGGCATGGAGGCACCAATGAGGACCCAAAAACCCGCCTGGCGCACGCCGAGATCAGGGGTTGGCAGGGTCACACCCATGCTGCGGTTGATAGACGAGGCGAAGAGGCTCGATTCTCGCAGATTAGCGGTAGACTGAAGATCACTCAACATGAATTGCAGCGGGTCGAGTCCCGCGGCTTCGGCGTCATCGCCCTCGAACCGCAGCGAGGCGTTTTCGCGCAAGGCCACCTGTCTGGCCTCCTCCGTTTTGGCGACGGCGAGGAAATAGGTCTCGAAGCCGCGAGTAGAGTTAGGCTTCTTCGGCATCGAGTTTCCGTGGATCGAGATGAACAGGTCGGGTGCCCGAGTGTAGCCTCGTATCTGGGGAATCCGCGGCCGATCGGCTAGAGCGACAAGGGTGTCGCGGCCGCGGGTCATGACAACGACGACATCGGGTTCGCGCTCGAGCCTTTTCTCGAGCCGCTTGGCGATGGCGAGGGTCACGTTCTTCTCGGCGGTTCCATTGACGCCAACGGCGCCCGGATCCCGCCCGCCGTGTCCCGCATCGATCACGACCAGCCAGGGCTCGCGCCGATCCCTGCGCTCGACGTCAGCGGGTCGCTCGACGAGCCGGCCATCTATGTTGCGCCAGCGGCGCGGCTGGGCCATGGGCAGCCATTCGAGGGCCCAGGTGACCGGCACCATGAGCTCAGGCCCGATTCTATAAGCTGGATTGGGTAACTGGTGAATCGCGTCGCCGAAGGCGAAGAATGGAGAGCCGTCATGGAACCTGACCGTTGCGTTGTCCAGTAAGAGGGCGCCCTGGCTCCAACTGTAGCCCAGGGTCTCGGCCAGCTTCGCCGCCGACGCGGCCGGATAGCCGCGCTCGTCCACCACCCTCACAGAACGGGTCGTCCCGGCGCGAACGATGACCAGGTCAAGCGCCCTGTCTGCGGGCGCCGGTGCGGCAGCCAATCCAAACGCCAGCAGCGCAACAACCACGACGCTACCGTTTCTTGAGCGCACGCTCGACCTCACGATCCGCTTCCCGCCTCTTGATGTCTTCACGCTTGTCACGCTGCCGCTTACCGCGGGCCAGCGCCAACTTGATTTTGGCCACGCCTTCACGGAAGTAAACCTCGAGCGGGATCAAGGTGAAGCCCGCGCTCTCTGCTTTCCCGAATATGCGCTTGATCTCCCTTCGGTGGAGCAGAAGCTTGCGCCGGCGCTTGAAGTCGTGAGCCGCCGGGCCTGCCGGACCATAGGGACCGATGTGCATGTTGTACAGCCACACCTCCCCATGCTCGACTCGCGCAAAGGAGTCTGAGATGTTCGCGTTGCCATCGCGGAGAGACTTGACCTCACTGCCTATCAGCACCAACCCGGCCTCGAGACTTTCAACGATGTGAAACTCGTGCAACGCCTTGCGATTCCGGGCGACAACCTTCGTAGCGTCTTGCGACATGGGAAAACGAGTGGCGGGCCAGGGGGTGCGTTATAATCGGCAGAACGGGGAGCCCACGCAAGTCGCGCTCATTCCAGCACTTCCATTTGCAGGCGTCGCACCCGCCGTAGCTCGTGCACCTGAGCGACCTCGGCGCCGAGCACGAACGCTACGCTTAGGTAGTAGACCCAAATGACCACGATGATGAGAGTGGCGAGCCCGCCGTACACTGAGGAGTAGTCGGCGAAGCGGGTCAAGTAGACGCTGAATCCGAGTTTCAGCAGCTCCCAGCAGATCGCGGTGAAGGTGGCGGCTGTGAGGGCCATACGCCAAGGCACGCGGCGAGCGGGTAGGAACTTATAAACGAGGAGGAACAGAACGAATATGAAGACGAGCGACGCCACGGCCGCGTAGATCGTTTCGAGGATGCCCACGCTGGTCGGCGACAGACCGAGAAAACGGAAACCCCTCGCTTTGCCGAGATTGACCGAGATCGTGACCCCTATGTTGAGGATGAAAAGCACGCTCGACACCAGTACCATCTCGGCGTCGAAGATCTTGCCTTGAATGAGGCCTCGGCTCTGCCGGAGGTCGAGAATCTCGCGCAAGACGGCGCGAAGAGATCCGAACAGTCGAGTCGAGAACCACGTGAACGCCACGAAACTGATGAGCCCGATAGCCTGGCCGCGAGTCACAACCCACTCGATCACCTCCTCGGGGAGGTTGCGCTCCGGTAGGGTTGCAAAGTCGGAGGACAGGACCGGTACGATCACATCGAGGTAATGGCGCAGCTGGTCGATCGGCTCTATGCCACTGGCTTGCGCCGCCGCCGCCAGAGTGAGGCTGGCCAGCGCCACGATGATGAGCAAGAAAGGGATAGCAGCGACGAGTATGCTGAAGGTGAGACCGCTGGCGAGGACGAAGATATTGTCATCGACCGACTTCTCGAAGACGCGAACCGAGTACTCTCTGAGCGCGTCCCAGAGTTCGGACGCCAACCGGCCCGCCACCGCCACTCCCCGCGATATACGAGAGGAGAGCGGCGCTTCGGGCGTGGAGCTCAAGATGGGCGCTAGTTTAGGATGCTACGCGCGATCTTCAAGCCGTCAGCTGGCGGAAACTTCGTCGCCGTCGTCCGGTTTCGCGGAGATCCGTTCCTCGAACTCGCTTCGGGCGGCGCGAGCCGCGTTCTTACCGGCCTCGAAAGCCTGCTGCGCCTTGGTGCGACCTTCGTCCACGGAGCGCTTGGCAGTTTTTAGTTTCCCCCCGAGCTGCTCCCGCCCCTGATCGAGGGCTTCATGCAGCGACTCCTGAAGCTCGCCTGCCTTCTCTTCGGCGCGCTTGCGGAGGCGCTGCGCTCGCTCCTTGAGCTCGCGCTGCGTCTCTACTCCAGACTTGGGCGCCAGGAGAAGAGCCGCGGCGGCACCCATCAGCGCACCCCAGACGAAGGGAATCAAACCGGAACCGCTTCGCTCAATCACGATGTAAGGGACGTCGTCGTCGTGGTCACGCATCTTCCTATCCTTTTGCATGTCGTGGGCCTATGCGCCCAACCGTCAATCATCTCGCAACGCGAGTCGGAGATCCTCCAAATTCACGGGCCGCGGGAGCACGACGCGGCCGCCGTCATCCGCACCCGGCACGCGGCGCTCAGCGCCGACTTTCAATTCGATCATCATCATCGTATTGCCCGCTGCTGCCTCCTCCAGTCGAAAGCCAGCGTCCCCGATGCTCTCCGCATCGTAGACGATAGCGTCGGGTCCGAACTCCCGCAGGCGCTCGAGCGCCTCAGCCGAACCGGCCGCCCGCACATCGTGCCCTTCGCTCTCCAGCAGTCTCGCGAGGGCATCCCGCGCGACACCTTGCCTGTCGATGATTAAGATTCGCCGGCGGGACATGATCACCTATCCTTGCAGCGAGCGGCTGGGGAGACTCTATCACCGCAAGACGGGAAAGATACTCGCGTTCCGATTGGAGCACAACGCTCTGCACGGGCAGGAACACGCCCAGAAGCCCGGCGCGTCAGGGACCGGATAGTTTCTCCCGCACCAATCGTTTCGAAAGCTCGACGCCCGGCTGATCCAGGGGGTTGACTCCGTAGAGTGCGCCCGCGTAGACCGTTGCGATCTGGCAGAGCATGAAGAACTCTCCGAGCTCGTGGGCACCCATCTTGGGAAAATCGATGGCTAGGCTGGGTCGATGCCCATGCGCCAAGGCCTCCTGCGTCGCCTCCGCTTCGGTACGGAGCAGCTCCCCCAGAGTGTGACCGGGCAGGTAGGCTAAAGCGTCGTGGTCTCCCGGCGCCGCCGGGATCTCCAAGTCTTCCTCGCTCTGCTGGACCGTCAAAAAGACGATGAGTTTGTCGAATGGGCCCTGCGCGTACAGCTGAAGCTGCGAATGCTGATCGGTTGCCCCCAGCGCAGCCACCGGCGTCGGCCCGACGGCGGGCTCGCCTTCCCCAGAGCCCTTACCGAGGCTCTCTGCCCATAGCTGACGAAACCAGAAGGCTACATCACGCAGCCGATCCGAATAGGGCATCATGACGTGGATGCGGGCGCCCAGATTGGCGTCAGCCAGGTAGAGCGCGCTCGCGAGCAAGGCGGCAGGGTTCCCATCCAACATCTGGGCGTCGCAGCGCTCGCGCATGGAGCGTGCTCCGGCGAGAAGCTGAGCGATATCGATGCCGACCAGAGCGGCTGGCAGCAGTCCCACCGCGGAGAGCACGGAAAAACGTCCGCCGACGTTCTCGGGCACGGGCAGAGCGGCGATGCCCTCCTCGCGCGCGATCGAGCGCAAAACGCCGTGCTCTGAATCGGTCGTGAAGACTAGGTGCCTGCGGTACCCGTCGCCCAGTTCGGCCTCCAACATCGAGCGCACGATCAAGAATTGCGCGGCGGTCTCGGCGGTTCCTCCAGACTTCGAGACGACGTTGAACAGAGTGCTGTTGAGGTCGAGACGCCGGAGGAATGGCCCGATCGTATCGGGATCGATGTTGTCGAGGATGTACAGTTTCGGGTAGAACTCTCGCTCCTCGGATGACATCTCGTTCCACCAGGGGCCAAGCAGAGCCGAACGCAGTGAGATCGCGCCCAGCGCCGATCCACCGATTCCGAGCACGACGACGTTCTCGAAGGCCTGACCGGCTCCCTCGGCGAACTGGAGGATGCTATCAACGAGATCACCGCCATCCGGTAGCTCGTAGAACCCTAGCCGACCCTCGATGCGCTGCCGGCGGATTTCTTCGTGCACGCTCGGGAACCGATCTCTTGCCAACTCGTCGAAGTGAGCGCGGTCGATCCCGTGTTCGGGAAGGAAGAGGTTGTCGAGTCTCAGTTCAAGCGACATCCGTCTCGCCTTCGAGGATTAATCGATATCGACGACGAGTCCATCGTAAGCGGGCTCAATGCCGTCGGGTAGGCCGCTCAGCAAGTCGTGGTACTCGACGCGATGGGTCAAGTGGGTCAGGTACGCCCTACGCACGCCCAAGCTCTGGATCGCTTCAACTGCACGTTCGACGTTGAAGTGTGTGGGGTGGCCCTTTCCCCGCCAGAGGGCGTTGATGACGAGTACTTCAACGCCGAGTAGGCGCTCATAGGCTTCAGCAGGAAGCGAGGCAGCATCGACGATCACCCCGAGCTTGCCCATCCGGAAGCCGTATGAGCGGACGTTCCCATGGGGGAAAGCGATCGGCTGCAGGGCGAACCCGGCGATCGAGACCTCGTCACCCGCCTTGAAGGACGAGAGATCGATGTCCGGCGCGCTGGTCCCAGGAGGTGGCTGCACGGATTCGTCGAATATGTAACGAAAACGGGTAGTCAGTTCTTCGACGTGCTCCTCGGCGACGAAGAGGGGTAACGGTCCCCCTCGCACGCTGAAGATACGAAGGTCGTCCAGGCCGTGGAGATGGTCGGCGTGCAGGTGGCTGATGAACACCGCGTCGACGTGGCTGATCCCTTCCCTGAGCAGCTGCATGCGCAGCTCGGGAGGCGTGTCGACCAGGAGGACGTTACCGTCGCTCTCGAGGGCGAGGCCGTGCCTCTGCCGCTGGTTCTTTGGATCGTTCGAAGTGCAAACGGCGCAGTCGCAACCGATGACAGGTATGCCAAAGCTGGTCCCGGTGCCGAGAAAGCGAAGGCGCACGGTCAGAGCGATTCTATCCGGACCATGTTGGTCGTGCGGGATACGTGGAAGGGCACGCCGGCTGTGACCACGATCCTGTCGCCCTCACGGGCGATGCCGCGGCGCAGCAGCTCGGTCCGAGCCGACGCCCACATGTTCTCGTAGGTCTGCTCCAGCTGACAAAGCACTGGTAGGACCCCCCAGACCATCGAGAGCTGTCTGTAGACCCTATCGGTGTCAGTCACGGCGATGATCGGGACGGGCGGTCGGCGTGACGAGACCACCCGAGCGGTGAATCCGCTCGTCGTGAAGGTGACGATGGCGGGAGAGTGGAGTACCCTCACCGCCTCGGCCGTAGCGCCAGCGATGGCCACTTCGGTCGGTTCGGGCTCTCCTTCGTCATTCACCCCGGCTGGGACATCGTACGTTGGTCCCTGGACCATGAGCGTGGTGGACTCGATCTCACCAATGACGCGAGTCAGGGCCTCCACCGATTCTACGGGGTACTGACCCGCCGCGGTCTCCGCAGCCAGCATGACGGCGTCGGTTCCGTCGAGGATCGCGTTGGCGACGTCCGATATCTCGGCGCGGGTCGGCCGCGGTCGCTCGATCATCGTCTCCAGCATCTGCGTCGCGATTATCACGGGCCGATAGTTGCTGTTTGCCAGGCGAACGATGCGCTTCTGGACGAGAGGGACCTGCTCGAAGGGTAGCTCCGTGCCCAAGTCGCCCCGCGCGACCATGGCCGCGTCGCTGGCATCGAGGATAGCGTCGAGGTCCTGGAGCGCCACGTCTTTCTCGATCTTTGCTATGATCAGTATATCGTCAGGGATGCGCTCTCGAAGCTGCTGGATGTCGCTGGCGCGGCGGACAAACGACAGGCCCAAGTAGTCGACACCGATCTCGAGGGCGAGGTCGATGTCTGACAGATCCTTGTCCGTCAAAGGCGGCGCGCTGACATGCACGCCCGGCAAGTTGATCCCCTTGCCCTTTGAGATCGGCCCACCGATCACGACCTCCGCTTCCACCCTCGGGGGATCGATCTTCCGTACCAGGAGCTCGACCTGGCCGTCATCGATCAGGATTCGGTCTCCGGCGGAGAGATCCTCGGCGAAGTTTGCGTAGGTAACGGGTAAGGCGGCGCCATCCGGTTTCTCGCCCGAGATGAAGGCGACGTTCTGGCCCGGGCTGAGCTCGATCGTCTCCGGCACATCACCCAGGCGGATTTTCGGTCCCTGCAAGTCAGCGAGCAGAGCTACAGGGTGACCGAGGTTCGACGTGTTTTCGCGCAGCCGCTGCGCCAGCTGGCGAATCTGGTCGGGCGTGCCGTGAGCCATGTTGAGCCGAGCCATGTTCATGCCCGCCTCACACAAGCGCTTGATCACCCGCGGTTCAGAAGAGGCTGGCCCGATGGTGCAAACGATCTTTGTCTTGAGAAAGCGCGTCGAGTGATCGCTCATAGTTGCAAGATCTCTCTCCTACAGCGTTGCGTCAAATCAGCGAACCGCGGTGGAGATCAGGGACGGTAGCGGGCCCAAAGCGCTGGCGCGTCAGCCGCCAGACTCAGTAGGTCCGCCGCGATGGCCAGGATATTCCGACCGGAAGATGTAGGGTCGCCCGGAACGACCTGAGCGCCCGGAGAGAAAGTGCCCGGAACGGGGCGCGCGAAGATTAGCGCCACCGTCAGCCCGGCGGATTCGCCCGGCGCCAGGGTCAGGGGGCCATGCGCCTCCGTGACTCGATAGTCGTTCGGTTCGTCCGAGAAGAACCCGTAGTCCGGATGGGGGTGGTCGCTGATTGCATCGCCTGCACCTAGCTGACCCGCCAAGATTCTCCAAGCCCGATCGTGACGGGTGCCGTCGTCCCAGTCGTCGACAGCGCGCCACAGCGTCCGCGTTCGTTCGGTCGCGCCGCTCGGAGGTTCCACTGTCAAGACTCCCACCAGCGCGGGTTGGTCTGCATCGCTCCCAAGCTCGGAGTCCCTGAAGTCAGCGTCGTAGATAAACCCAACGCCCAAGTCAGGATCGAAAGTCCCCAAATCATCGCTGGGTGTCCCGATATCCGCATCGAGACCGAAGCCGAGGAAGACTGCCTCGAGCGTGTATCCCGCCCCCGTGATCCCCGGATAAAGGGCCTGGTAACGGGGATCGCCGGTCACGTTCGTCACCTTATAGTGAATGAAGAGTATGTCCTCAGCGCCCGCGCTGTCGACGGCGAAGATGGTCTGCTCGACCGACAATCCCAGCAGCGAGTTGCCGAGGAACAGGGCTGTTCCCCAGTAGTCAAGTTTCACGGTCTCGACCAGACCAGCCACGTCCGTCTCCACAGCCTGTCGGCCGATCCAAGCTTGACGAAAAGCTTGCGTGGCCGATGTGTCGCCGGCCTGATTTCCCGCGTCCGATCCGAGGATCGCGGCGATCAACAGCCGGCCGCCAGCCCCGTAATCGCCGCCCACCACGCCGGGCCACTGGAGCGCCGGGATCCCGCCGCCGAAGAAAGTGCTGGCGCAAGTATCACCGAAATTGTTGAATCGGCAAATGACGCGCCCGCGCTCGAGCACGAAAGGGCAGTCACGACCGCAGCCGCCCTGGAGCGCCGCATCCACCGTACCAAGTCCCTCATCGGGCACGACTACTTCCGCACTCCAGCGGAAGATCTGCGAGGACCCGGCATCGAGCTTGAGCTCTACCTCGCGTGTCCCCGTCGGAACCCCGACGAGGGTGTCGGGAGTCGTATTCGGAAACGACTCACCGTCGACGGTGATGCTGGCGCCGGTTGGGTCAGAGGTGATCGCCAAATCGCCCGTCACCGGGACGGTGGGCCGATCGCGCGTTTCGGCGCACGCGGCTGCGAAGAGAGGGATGATCGCAGCAGCGGCTACGATCCGGGCTGCGCTGTTGATTCTGGACAGCTTAACGACTGGCCGCCTCCATCCTCTGTACCAATTCCGGGATTAGCTCCCCCGCTGGTCCCTCGAGAAAGATATCCACGCTTCCGCTGAAGGTCAGGTCCGAGGGAGCGGTGTTGACTTCGATCACCGAAGCACCCGTTGCCCGGGCCACTGCGGGAAGCCCTGCCGCGGGATAGACCAAGCCGGAGGTCCCGATTACGAGCATGACTTCGCAGGCGGCCGCGTGTCTCTCCGCTCGCTCGAAGACGCCGGGGGGCAGCATCTCGCCGAACCAGACGACATCGGGCCGCAGGGGCGAACCGCACTCGGGACAGGGCGGCGGTTCGAGCGGCCCATCTTCAGGCGCGACGGGGAGCTCCACTGTCGCAGGGTGGTCGAGATCGAAGCACTTGAAACGGTTGATGTTGCCGTGTAGCTCCAGCACGGTGCTCGACCCGGCCCGCAGGTGTAGACCATCGATATTCTGGGTCACGACGACCACGTCAGGTAAGATGGTCTCGAGGCGCGCCAACGCATGGTGTCCTGGGTGTGGCTCGGCACAGCTGATCAACCCCCGCCGATAGTTGTACCAGCCCCATACGCGCGCCGGATTTGACTGGAAACCGCTACGGGTCGCAAGCTGCTCAGGATCGTAATGCGCCCACAGCCCTTCGAGCGCATCGCGGAACGTGGGTATCCCGCTCTCGCTGGACATGCCCGCTCCCGTCGCGGCGACAACGCGCGACGACTTCAGCAGGATGGCGGCCGCCTGTTCGAGTCGTCTCCGCCCTTCAGCCCCACTCACCGCCCATCACCTTTGATCATAGACAAGCTCGCCGCCTACAAAGGTCGCCACGACATCAGCTGAAAGGATCCGATCTGGCTCGGCGGTCGCCAGGTCGATATCCCAAGCAACGAAATCGGCATCGAATCCGGGGGCCAGTCGCCCCCTGCGCGAAGCATCACCTGCAGCGCGGGCCGGACCTACCGTGTACGCTTCCAACACCTCCTCACCCGTCAAGCGTTCCTCAGCCTGCCAGCCTTGGACCGGCTGGCCCTCCCGGTCCCGGCGTCCGATCGCCGCATAGAAGCCTTCTCGCGGGTCGGCCGCCTCGACCGGCGCGTCCGAGCCGAAGGCCAGGAGCGTTCCGGCATCCAGCAGGCTTCGTAACGCGAAGGTGCCGCGAGCGCGTTCCGCGCCCCACGCCGGCTCGATCAGGGGGAGGTCGGTCAGCAGGTGGGAGGGCTGCATCGAGGCCACGACACCAGCGCGCGCCGCCCGCGGTAGATCGCTGGGGTGCACGCACTGCAGATGCTCTATCCTATGGGGTACCGCGAGCCCATCAGCCGGCGCAGCCTCGAGCGCATCGAGTGTCATGCGAACGGCCGCGTCCCCGATCGCATGAATCGTGGATGCAAGACCTGCATCGGCAGCTCGGGCTACATCCTGAACCAGTTCGTCGGATGACAGCCTTCGAATGCCACGATCCTCGCTACCTTCATAAGGCTCCAGCATCCAGGCCGTGCGTGAACCGAGCGCGCCGTCGGTGAACATCTTGATGCCGCCGATCCGAAGGCGCGGCCCACCGAATCCGCTCGTGATTCCGCATTCGATCAACGAGCTGAGAAAGCGCTGCGGCATATGATGCAGAACTCTGAGCTCGAGCTCGCCTGATCGCTCGAGGTCCTCTACGATTCGAAACGAATCCGGACCTTCGACCGTGTGCACGGCCGTCACGCCCGCGGCGTGCAACGCCGCCTGACCGCCGAGCAATGCCTCACGGCGCTCTGGGGCCGCTGGCTGCGGGCGGCCCTCGTACCACCAGTTGAGAGCGCGCTCTTTCAATATCCCGGTGGGCTGACCATCGGGCCCGCGCTCGACGAACCCACCGGCGGGATCGGCCCGCTCCGCCGTCACTCCAAGCCGGCGCATCGCCTCAGAGCTCAGCCAGCCCGAGTGCAAATCGTGGGCGATCAGCCCGACCGCCCTCCCCGCCGCCGCTTCATCGAGTTCGGCGAGATCGGATTCGCCCCGCCAACGCGGGTTCCAGCTCTTGAATTCGAGCCAAGCGTCCCGCGGGACCGCCCGCGCCGCCTCAGCAACCCGAGCCAGCGCTTCCGACATCGAACCGGCTTCGGCCAAGTCCGGCCGCTCGCGTCCCAACGCCCACTCCACGAGATGGATATGTGAATCGCTGAATCCGGGAGCGATCGCCGCCGGGCGCAGGTCGAGCCAATCCGCCGACGGACCCACGAGCGCTTCTATCTCCTCCGTGGATCCCACCGCGACGATCGTTCCGCCCCGCACCGCCAGGCATTCCGCTTCGGGGCGATCAGGTTGGAGAGTGCGGACCCGAAGGGCCCGTACGGCCCACAGCGAGTCGGTCCTCATGATGCCAAAGCACTCGATTCGGAGATTGGAGGAACCAGGAAAACCGGGGACTAAGCGACAGGGAAAACGGCCGAGGGCAGGCTACTTCTGCCGTCCCCCGGCTGGCGCTTGGCTCACTTCGCTACGCTTGCGGCTTCGCCAACCAGATCGGGCCGGTGCCGGGCGATCCATGTGTGGATGTTCCGGACTCTCTTTTTCGGAAGCGCCTGAATGCTCTTCTGGGGAAGACCCGGAATAACGACTGTCAGAGCACGCCGCATCAGGAAATCCTCCTGCTTGCGCCGCAGCTGCGAACTGAGGCTCGGCCCACTCGGCGTATCGGGGATGGGCTCGAGGAGCGTTCTAAAACTGTGGATTTGACGATCGGAGAAAATCTCCGGGATACGGTGATGCCTGCCTCCGATACGGAACGAGCCGTCAGACTCGACCTTCGTCGCTCTCGCCATCAGCCTTCCTTTGTAACAGGTCTCCCCAGCGTGACATAATGTCCCAATGTCCCTAAAAGGGCAGGGTGTCTTACGTTTGTTCCGGATTTTGTTGGAGCACTAATCTATCGTGGCGGGGCCGCCCTCGCAAGAAAAAAAAGAGCCTGAGTGTGAGTCGGTCGCGCCTTTGGCCGCCTAAGGTCCAGCTTTTGAGCTCGTCGGGGCCTGGACGACGTGCAGTGGCACGCTCCGCATGTGCCGTCCAGCCATCATCACCTCGAACGAATAGTCGCCAGGTCGTTGAAACGTAACCCCGTTCAGCCCCATGACGACATGAGGTCTTATAGGGCGCCCGGGGACGCCGCCCATGACCTTGAGGGGCCCCTCCGCTTTGAAGAGCTGCTCACCGTCGGCATCCATGAGCCGGACCTCCAGCGCGTGGGACCCCTGCTCGGTAAAATCGGCGCTGAAGCGGAGCACGAAGACCATGACACTGTGGCGGAATGGGAACGTCGACGCCCAGATGGTATCGAACACACCCAGGATGTTGAGTTTTCCTTCCTGACTGACGTTCGCTGCGTCGGCGATGACGGCGAGATCGACGTCCACGGGGATCCTGAAAGAGAGGTGGTTGTGCCCGACCGAGCTCGAATTACTGGGACGCCACACTGGGTTAAGCGTCGCAGCGCGCTCTCGGAAGCTAGACCGACCCAGTCGGGGCCGGCAAGTCAGAGCTCCTTAATCTGTGGGGTGTGGCGGAAGCCGCCTAACCGGACTCAGCGAGGGCTGCGACTAGCGAGTCGACGTCGGGGAGCGGCGGGCCGCTGTAGCCCAGGAAGCGGGCTACCCGAGAGAGCGGCGGCCAGTCTACAGGGCTGATCGCGTAGGCGACCCGAAGGTTTCCGACCCCACCGCCCCGCACTCCGATCAAGCGCTGGAGCATCGCCTGACTCTTAAGCGCTCCCACGTCATCTCGATAGCTCGAGAAGACGAGGTCGTAGGCGTAGACGGCCTCCTCGAACATCCCCTGTAGGGCGAGCCGATCGGCTTCGCTGCGCAGCCTCTCGCGATCGGTCATCCGAGCGCTCAGCGCCCAGGCGGCATCTAGGGCGGCGCGAGCGTCGACGCGTTGACCCAATTCCATATAAGCTTCGCCGACCAACCGATGCGCCATGGCAAATTCCGGGTCTATCGTGATGGCCTCGTTGGCAGCAGCGATCGCTTCTCGGTAACGGCCTCGGAACATGAAGGCACACGCGCGGTCGTAGGCATCTATCGCCTCGAGGGATCCCGATAAGATTTGCGCTAAAGCCAGACTGCTATTCACTTCGCGGGACGGTTCACCCAGTTTCCGCCGAACGCTCTCGGTCACCGCCAGAAGCGCGGACAAGAGCTCGCTATCGTCCGCGGCGGGCGACGAAGAAACGTAGAGTTCTTCACCATCGCTTGTAACAGCGCGGAGCTCGACCGTCTCGGCGGCGCCCTCGCCGGCGATTATGTTGGCCACCAGCACGACGGCGTAACCCTTCGCCTGAGCGAGGCCGAGCGCGTCTGGGAGCGTGAAATCCCAGCCGCTCGGGTCATCCAGCATCAACAAGGCTTGCTCTTTCGTAGGTGTGTGGAAGAACCTGGCCTGCGAAAGACCGGCGCGAAGCGCTGCGCTCAGGGCGCGGTGCGACGACCCATCCTTCGTCTGGACATCGGGGGCGACGAGCCACATACCGGACCCCTCGAGAAGCGGGCCCGAGAGCAATCCGCCGATCGTCGAGACGGTAGTCGTCACAAAACCGGGCGTCTTTAACGTGACCTTGGGGACGGTAACCTTGGGCAGCGAGACGGACGGTAGGGACGGCGCGGAGATATCGGGCACATCGGCCCCAATGCCGATCTTGCCCGAGAGCGTGAGCCCGACCGCCGCCAGTAAAGCGATCGCAGCGACTGGGGCGTACCAGTAACGTCGAAGGACAGAACCGATCCCCGCCCCTGCCGAGCGTTCCGCGACCCGGTACCGCACGGCACGGCCCAGCGCCCTGCCGGCGAGGGCCCGCAGCGGGCCAACTACGCTGAACAAACCCGCACTGAGGCTCTTGATCGGGCGTCCGACCGAGAGAGCGATTCCGGCTAGGGCCGAGGCCAGCCCCGCCCCAACGCCGCCGCCACTCTTCGCGGCCGCCTTGCGATCTCTTACCTTTTTCGCCGAGGCTCTTTTCTTCGAGCTGGGCACGTAGCCGGAAACCGACGGAGCCGCCTCTTCGGGGGCCGCGGGCGGCTCCTCTTCCGGGACCTTTTCGACCGTTAGAGGATCGGTGAAGTGACCCGTCAGCTTGTGGTGAGTCGACAGCGACTCGGCGTCCACGGGCGCGGCGCTCTCCGGCTCGACGCTCGGTTCGGCAGCCTCATCGTCGGCGAGGCCGAAGCTGTCGTCGATCAGGACTTCCACGTCCGGCGTGGCCAAGTCAACGATCTCGTCCCACTCCTCGCCCTGCCTCGCCGGCTCTTCGAGCGAAGAGCCAGCCTCCGACAGCGCGTCGTCACCGAAGTCGTGCGCCTCCTCCGTCCCCGGCAACTCGTTCCCCTCCAGTCCGCTGACAGTCTCCACCGGCGGCGTATCAGCGGGGCCTTCGGCTGCCGCTTCCCTGGCCAAATCCGCCATCAGCGCCTCGGCCGCCACGAACTCGTTGTCCTCGGCGGGAGGCTCGATCTCGGAAGCCGCCTCCTCGGCCAGGACCGGCTCGGCGTCGGGCGCTTCGCCCGCATCCGGAGCTTCGAGCTCACTCCGCACCTCCGCTTCCGGTGAGGACGTCTCGATGGCCACATCAGGCGTCACCGCAGCTTCGTCAGCCAGCGGCTCATCCAGGCCAGACTCGTCGAGCACCGGCTCGAGGATCGCGTATTCGAGGACGACCTCCCGGACGGCCTCCGCAGGCTCCCCTCCGTCCTGCTTGAGTCGCACGAGGTACTCGCCGTAAGCGCGGGAGGCCGCATCGTCGTCCTGCGCCATCGCATGAGAACGGAGCAGGCCTGCGACACCTTCAGCGCGGAGCGGAGCTCGGGCTACAAGGATGTGCCACCACTGCTGGGCCTCTTTCCAGCGCCCAGCCTCCTCGGCAGCGCGTGCTTCGGTCAGTATAGCGTTGGTCCAGGCGCGTCTAATCCGGGCCCCCTCGCGCTGGGCCCACTCATCGAATTCCTCGCTCCCTGAGGCGAAGTTGGCCAGGAAATCGCCAACGAAGAGCTCGGCAACGCACTGCGCATCGCTGCCATCGATGGCGCTGTCGACCGCCTGCGTATCCAGCCAGACCCCGCTGATCGCCTCGATCGTGTCGCCAGCCATCTTGATATAAACGCCGTCGACGTTCTCCCTCAGCCAGGCCACGGCCCGCTGCAGAGCTTCGAGCTCCATCTCCTCATCTTGGCCGTGACCCAGGAGCTCGATGATCTCAGCCGGCGCCATCGGACGCCGCTCGTGGAACAGATAGACGAGCAACGCCATGTGCTTAGCGCCCAGGGAGTCAGTCAGATCACCATCCTGCCCGACTAGACGCACGTCGCCTAGTGCGTAGAGCTCGACCGCTTCCGTGCGCCCGACAGACGCGCCGGCGTCGATGTTCGTTTTTGACCGCGGGCTACCCATTCGATTCTGGTACCTTGAGATACGCTTTATGTGGGGAGATTGCTGATCCGGAACACGGGTGGGGAGGATCGATCGCTCCTAAGTATAAGCAAGACCGTCGGATTACGCCATTTGCTTCGGTCCGAGCATTGGTCTGAATCGGCTGCGGGGCGGGTCGGAGGAACAGATCGGGGCCGCGGGGTCAGGGGAACCCCGATACCGCTGAATGACATTGCACGGTTGGCAGACTAATCGGGGGTGCTTGGCGTCCTCACGGATGGCGGAAGGCAGTGAATCATGCGAGTTACGCGGGAGCGCTACGAAGCGGGTCAAACCTACTCGGATTTTCGAAGAGGAGTCGGCAAGCACGACGGTTTGTGGAACGGGGTCTATGATCACACCACGATACCGGAGGACGCGGTAGTGAGGCTGAGGAATCTACCTGGGCGTCGCCATGTGTTGGTGCTCGCGGAGGATTGGTGCGGCGACGCTGCATCTCTGGTTCCTGTCCTGGCGCGAATGGCTGATGCCGCTCCGGATATGCTGGACCTGCGAGTGTTGAAACGGGACGAGAACCCGGACATCATGGCAGCGCACCTCATCCACGGCGGCCGCGCCATCCCGCGGGCGATCGTTTACGACGATAATATGAAGGAGCTCGGAAGCTGGGGCCCTCGACCGGGACCAGCGCAGGCGAGGTTCCGCGAAAAGATACGGATATTCAGAGAACAAGAATTAGAGAACAAGGGCGCGGAAGTCTACCGCCCGGTATTGAAGTGGTACCGCCAGGATCGGGGTCGACACACGATCGATGAGTTCCTAAACGTACTCGAAAGGGGCGGTGAGCCGTGAGGCTAGGCGGCCGGCCTTTTAAGAGCGTGTGGGCGCGGCCTGTAACCGGCGCGCCACATTCTCCGCCTGGCCCAAGGCTCGTAGCAGGTTACCGCCCAAGATCTTGATGACATCCTCGTCCGAATAGCCCCGTCGTAACAGCTCGTCCGTCACGGCCGTGAATGTCGAGACGTCCTCAAGCCCTTCAGGCACCACCGAGACACCATCGAAGTCTGAGCCCAAACCGACGTGGTCGACTCCCGCGACCTGAACGATACGGTCGATGTGATCGACCAGGTCGCCTACGCTTCCGCGCGGTACGGGGTGTTCGGCCTGCCATTCTTTCCACTCCAGCTGATAGGCGGCTTCGTCGTCACCGTGCTCGGCCCGTAGCCGGCGTCTGACCTCGAACATGTCCCTCACGATCTCAGACGCCTCGGGCACTACGAAGCCTGAATAGAAGTTCACCATCACCACTCCACCGTTGTCGGGCAGCCGGCGCAGTATCTCATCGGGCACATTGCGCGCGTGGTCCGCGATGGAGCGAGCGTTGCTGTGTGAGGCGATGATCGGAGCCTCGCTGATCCGCAAGACGTCTTCCATCGTCTCGGGAGAGACGTGAGAGATATCTACGAGCATTCCCAGCCGGTTCATCTCGCGGATTACCTCTTCGCCGAACGGGCTGAGCCCTCCATGGCGCGGGTCGTCGGTGGCCGCGTCGGCCCAGTCGATCGTCGATCCGTGAGTCAGCGTCATATAGCGGACGCCAAGGCCGTAGAACATGCGTAACACACCGAGGGAGTTCTCGATGGCGTGACCACCCTCGATGCCGATGAGTGACGCTATGTTGCCCGAGGCGACGACACGGCGGACGTCGTCAACCGTATAGGCCATCTCCAGGTCGCTGTACCGGTCGGTCATCCCGCGGATGAAGTCGATCTGTTCCAGCGCGATCCGGGCTGCCCCTTGTTCGATGAAGTCGACGGGCACGTAGGCTGCCCAGAACTGGGCACCGACGCGACCCTCCCGTAGCCTCGGGATGTCAGTGTGCCCGTCGTCGTTGCGGGCAGCGATGTCGAAAGCGTCGAAGTTGTAGTCGAATTCGTCGCGCATGCGCCACGGGAGATCGTTGTGCCCGTCTACCAGGATCGCTCTCTCATGGATCGCGGCCGCCCGCTCGCTCTGCCCCACTGACACCTCCTGGCGGCCGCAGCCGCCTAATACGATTGCACCCAGAACGGAAAAGCTGAGGCTCCAGAGCCCCAAGGACGTCAGCCCGATCGCCCAGCCGTTATACCTGCTGTAAATCACCGAGAACGGCCGGCGGCGCTCAACCACCGACGGCCTTTGCGAGGAGCTCATCCAGTCCATCGGGGTCGTCCAGGACCAGGTCATACCCGACTCGCACAACCGGGCGATCGATCTCGATCAGGCGAGTAAGATCGATGGGCGTCCCGATCGCAACGACTTCGGCGTCGGAGCGCTGAATCGTTTCGGAAAGATCGCGGATCTGTTGATCTCCGTAGCCCATCGCCGGTAACAAGGTGCCCGTGTCCGGGTATTGTTCGAACGTTTCGATGATCGAGCCTACGGCGAAGGGTCGTGGATCGATCAGTTCCTTGGCTCCGTGCTCGAGCGCCGCCAAACAAGCGGCACCGTACTTCAACTCTCCGTGCGTCAAGCTAGGGCCGTCTTCGACCGCGAGCACGCGCCGGTCTTTGAGCAAGGCCGGTTTATCAACGCTGAAAGGCGAGCGGGCGGTAAATATCGGCGCGCCCGGATTCGCCGCGGTAGTGTTGCGTTTCACGGTCTCTACATCCTCGGGGCGCGCGGTGCTCGTCTTGTTCACGATCACTAAATCGGCCATGCGCAGGTTGGCCTCACCCGGATGGTATGCGAGCTCGTGGCCCGGCCGGTGAGGATCCGCGACCACGATATGTAGGTCCGGTTGGAAGAAGGGCAGATCGTTGTTGCCGCCGTCCCAGAGAATCACATCGCCATCTTCCTCGGCCAGGCGGAGAATCTCTGCATAGTCGACGCCGGCGTACACGATCGTTCCCCGGCTCAGATGTGGCTCGTACTCTTCCCGCTCCTCAATCGTGACATCCAAGCGATCAAGATCGCCGTAACTCTCGAAGCGCTGAACACGTTGGGCCACCAAGTCGCCGTAGGGCATCGGGTGGCGAACGACTACCGGCGAGCGGCCCAACGCGCGTAAGCGCTCAACCACATAGCGGGTCGTCTGGCTCTTGCCGGCTCCCGTGCGAACGGCGCATACGGCGACGACGGGTCGCCGGCTCTTCAACATCATGTCGGCCGGCCCGAGGAGCAAAAAGCTAGCGCCGGCGGCGAGGCAGCGACTGGCCAGGTGCATCGTGTATTCGTGCGAGATATCGGAGTAGGAGAGCACACACGTGTCGACATTCTCTCTCTCGACTATGGATTCGAGCTCGTCCTCGGCCCAGATAGGGATCCCCTGCGGGTAGCGGGGTCCGGCGAGCTCTGCCGGGTAGGCCCGACCGCTGATATTGGGTATCTGCGTTGCCGTAAAAGCGACTACCCTCGAGGTTGGATTGTTACGGTAGGCTACGTTGAAGTCGTGGAAATCACGCCCCGCCGCACCCAAGATCAAGACTCTTCTCTCCTTTTCGGGCATAACCCCTCTTCTGTAGGTTGAACAACGAAGGACGTGGCGCGTATCCGCCTCAGACGTCCAACCAGCCGGCGAGCTCGGTTAGGTCGCTGACCGTGTGGAGCGGACGTGCCCCGGCGTCGGGCAAATCTTTCCCTTGGCGGTTGACCCAAACGACCGACAGGCCCAGCTGCAAGCAGGGGACCACATCGTGAAAGTAGCTTCGAGCTGCGTGAAGCAGCCGGGTCATGTCTCCGTCGATTTTTCGTATCGCTTCCTCGAAGTGCCCGAGCGCGGGCTTGTAGCTCCTCGTCTTCTGAGCCGTCACGATCCAGTCGAACTCGACTCCGATGCGCTCAACGGTGGCGCGCAGCAAGTCGTCGTCGACGTTGGAGAGGATCGCTACCTTGAATCGAGACTTCAACCGCTCGAGCGCCCCGCGGGTATCCGGGAAGACGGGCCAATCGGGTAGCGACTCGGCCAGGAAGTGGGCCCTGTCCGGTTGTAGGGACCAGCCCAGCAGCCCCGCAATTCTGCTAGACGTCTCGGCGAGCACCTCGCGATATGGGAGGTAATCGCCCGCTTCGACGTCGGCTTCGATCTCCTGGTACGCGGCGAGCACATCGCTTCCGTCCAGCTCCAACCCGTCAGCGGCCGCTGCCTCGACGAAAGCACGCGAGATCCCCGTCTCCCAATCAACGAGCGTGCCGTAGCAATCAAAGCTGATGGTATCGGCAGTCGTGTCCAAGTTCATCTCCCCCCTCATCAGGCACCGAATTTCGCCAAGCGTCCGGCGTGGGCGAGCGCGAGGGGCATCAAGTCCTCGGCGCGTCGGAGACCGAGGCCACCTTGCAGGCAGTCGCGCTCCCCGAACTGATTGCTAGAGTCCGGTCTCGCAGTCAGGGACCGGAGCAAGATCGGAACGGGATGCCAGCTGTGGCTACGCAGCACGGCCGGCGTCGAGTGATCTCCGGTCACCATGACGACGTCCGGTTCCAGAGCAAGGATACGAGGGATGTAGCGGTCGACATCTTCGATCGCCGACACCTTCCGATCGAAGGCGCCGTCTTCGCCCGCCTCGTCGGTCTCCTTCACGTGAACGAACGCGAAGTCGAAGTCGCTCCACACGTCCTCCAGCGCCGAGAAAAGTTCCTCCAGACTCGCACCCGCTTCGACGGCCTCCATACCGAGCAGGCGCGCCACCCCCCTATACATAGGGTAGTGAGCCACGGCCACCGATCGTAGACCGAAAACATCGGAGAACAGGGGCCAGTCGGGGCGCCGGGCAAAGCCGCGGAGGATGATCATGTTGGCCGGATCGCGCCCCACGAGTCGCTCGCGGGCCTCGTCGACGAACCGGTTGATGAGGTCAGCGGTCGCTCGGGCTTCGGCGCTCTCGGCGATCGCTTCGAGCGGCGCGCGTCCCACCTGGCCCGGGTCGGTATCGGCGAGCTCTTCATGGAGCCCTTCGCCTCGCAGCACGAGTAGGAAGCGATGCTCTCGCACGGGTTCGACGAAAACCTGCACTCCCGGCAGGTCGATTCCCGCCAGCTCCTCCGTGAGCTCCTTCGCCCGCTCGGTCGGGATACGCCCCGCGCGCCTGTCAGTGATTATCCCGCCGGCATCCACAGTGCAGAAGTTTCCGCGTACCGCCAGATCGCCCGTTTCGAGTTCGAATCCGACTCCCAGCGCCTCTAGCACGCCGCGTCCGATCTGGTACTTCAGCGGGTCATATCCGAAGAGCCCAAGGTGACCCGGCCCGCTGCCAGGTATGATGCCCGGTCCGACAGGCTCGTGGAGGCCGGTGACACCCTCCGCAGCCAGGCCGTCGAGGTTGGGTGTACTGGCAGCCTCGAGCTCCGTGGGGCCGCCACGCGACGCGGGGAGGCCGCCAAGTCCATCCAGCACCAGAAGCAGGATGGTCGAGTCCGCCGGCGCGAGTAGTCCGCGAATGAGTTCGAGATCAGCCATCTGACTCCTGGGTCAGCGACAAGAGCTTGTGACGTTTGCGGGGCATACCCGTCAGCGGGTGAGCATCACCGCGGTTAGTGTTTCGATACCCAACCAAAGATGCCCCAGGCGGATGTTCTCATTGGGGCTGTGCTGGTTGTTGTCGTGATTCACGATGGGCACGATGATCGTCGGCACCTCGAGCACATCGGTGAACAGGTAGAGCGGCACGCTTCCACCGGTTGTGGGAAATCGAACCGTGGGGCGGCCGGTGTGGTGCTCGATCGACTCTATCAATGCTTGTGAGATCGGTAAGTCCATCGACGTGCGAAACGCCGGATATCCATCTCTAGTCACGACCCTAGCTATCTTCGCGTACCGCCGTCTCAGATCTGGAGTAGGCTCTTCGGCGACCACGCGATATCCCTGACCTTCGATATGTGCGACGACCCGTCCTACCTGGTCGGAAGGCCGTACGTCCTTGACCAACCGCAAGTCGATGCTCGCGATCGCGACGTCGGGGATTATGGTCCGCGCTTCGCCTCCCACCCATCCGCTGCGCAAGCCCCGCACGTTGAGCGATGGCAGGTTGAGCAGCTCGAGGCGACTCCCCTCGGCCTCCGGCTCGGCGATCGCGAAAGCCTCCATTTGCTGTTCATCGTCGTTGGGCGCCTCCGTCAGGGCCCTGCGCTCGAGATCGCTCAGGGGGACGACATCTTCGTAGAACCCCTCGACCAGTACCCTGCCCGTCTCCGGATCCTTCATGGAGGCGAGCAGATGGGCAAGCGCGATGGCTGGGTTCGGGGCCCAGTTGCCATAGTGTCCGCTGTGCAGAGGACGGAGTGGGCCGAAAACAGTGACCTCCAACGTCGAGATGCCGCGCGCGCCGAAGAAGAGCGTCGGCAAGCCGCTGGGGTCGCTGGGTCCATCGGCGGCCACGACCAGGTCGGCCTTGAGAAGATCGCGATGCTCTCGAACGACCCGCTCCAAGTTGGGAGAGCCCATCTCTTCGTCACCCTCGAACAGGAACTTCAAGTTGACGTTGGGGCGTAGGCCGGCGGCCTCCAGCGCGTCGAGCGCAGCGAGCAGTGCGATGATCGGCGACTTGTCGTCCGATGCGGAGCGGGCGTAGACCCGCAGATCGGAGTCGAGGCGTCCTTCCGCGGGCAGCTCCACGATCGTTCCCCCGGCCTCTAGAGGGACCGCGCGGAAGACCGGGGTGAACGGCTCGTGCCCCTTCCAGCGGCTCGGGTCGATCGGTTGCCCATCGAAGTGGCAGTAGAAAAGGATCGTGCGGCGCGCTCCGGGCACCCTCGCCTCGCCGAAGACGTGCGGCGGCCCACCGGTCTCGAGAATCATCGCGGACACGCCGCGTCGCTCGAGCATGCCGACGAGCATCTCGGCGTTCCGCCGCATCGCGGGTACGTCGTCCGCGACGTTGGGCAGCGATAGAAACTCTATGAGCTCTCCTACGATCTCCCTCTCGTGTTCGACCCTGTAGTCTCGGACAGCGAGAATTTCGTCTGACTGGGTGCGAGCGTACCCGGAGCTGGTTGCAACGCCGAATACCAGTAGCCCTAAGACGGTTCTTCTAAAACGTGCCACGATTAACCGTGCATCTCCTTATCACCCGGTGGCGTCATAACCCGTAGGGCATCGCCGATGCGGATTCGCCCACCGCTCTTAACCCACGCTAGCGTCCCGCGTCGTCCGCGCAACTCCTCTTGTAGACCATCGCGGATGTCGTCCATCAGGCTGCAGGGATGACAGGGTCCGGTGACCCATAGCTCGACATCGGGGCCCAGCAGCAAGCGCGAATCTCTGGGTAGCGAGTTGAGATCGACGTTGCGCGTGGTGATCTGTTCCCTGACCTGACCGGGCTCGAGACCCAGGGCATCCAGCGTCTCCGCTTCGACGAGGAGAATTTGGCGGCGACTCTTGGGTCGCGCGTGCCGGTCACCCTCGATCCCATAATCGGGCTTGAGCTCGGCCGCATCGACCTCGCGCATCGGCACGCCGTGTCCGGGATTAAGCTGGATAGATGTGATTAACCCCTGCTCGCGCTCCAAGCAGGCACCTCCCCCAAAGGAAAGTGGAGAGTCCTAGTCCGTCGGGTTGTGAAACTAGTGGGGCAGGTTAGGTGCGCGCCACCGGGCAGGCGTAGCGTCGGGCGAGCAGGCGAAGCTCATCGACGTCCGCGTTCCCAACGAGCGCGTGCTGGTG
The DNA here is from genome assembly GCA_947581815.1 of Candidatus Indicimonas acetifermentans. Classification (GTDB taxonomy): domain Bacteria; phylum Gemmatimonadota; class Gemmatimonadetes; order Palauibacterales; family KS3-K002; genus Indicimonas; species Indicimonas acetifermentans. The sequence goes on from CANPVX010000001.1 coordinate 108,521, forward strand.
CGGCCCATCGCGCCAGGTGGCTACGGCCAGCCCCGTCTCGGCGGAGAGTGCGATGGAAACGCTGAGATCGCCTGCGATCTGACCAACCCGGAGATCTTCGGGCTCCGTGATGGGGTCGTCGCCGACCGGGATCACGTAGAAGGAAAGTTGCTGACCCTTTCCCACATACTCGATCACTCCTCCTCGACGCCCGTTGAGCAAGCAGATGATCGCGCGGTTCACGGCGAAGCCGGGGATCTTCGGCGGCTGGACCGCGACTCCAAGCTCGCGCACGAAGAAGGCGGCGATTTCTTTGTCGGTGCCCCGCATCGACTCTTGCTCGACGACTCTGCGCAGGTAGTCCTGAGCGAAGGCGGTGGCGGCTGAAGGCCGCCCGGGACCGCCTTCCGATATCCAGAGTGCGAAACTCCCCGCGGAAAGGGCCACGAGAGCCATCGCCGCAACTACGACCCAGCGGCGTCCCCAGGCGGCCCGTGTCTTCTGCGCCTGCGAGTCGAGTCCAGCGCGCTCGCGGGCCAGAGCGGTGAACAGCCGCTCCCTCAATTCGCGCGGCGCTGGAGCGCGCGGCACGCTATCGCGGATGAGGCCCGCCACCTGTCGGTCCTGCTCCAGGAAAGCGCTGCAATCCGGGCAACGCTCGGCGTGCGCAAGAGCCTCCTCGACTGTGTCGTCGCCCACCCTGAGATCATCGGCGGGCCAAAGTATCTGACGAGCTTCGCTGCACTTCATTCGCTGTTCAAGCCTCCGCACTTCCTAGGAACCGATCACGCGTCAGCAGCCTCGAGGCACCCGTGCTGAGCGAGCGGCGCGCTCGATAATGGCGGCGCCTCACCTGCTCCTCGGCTAACCCGAGCATCTTCGCAACGCGCGCATGTCTGATGCGCTCGACCGCGGCCAGCCAAAGAACCAGGCGATCACCCGCATCCAGCTCGGGCCAAGCCTCATTCAGCCAGGCCCTCAGCCATTCGTGAGCGCGTGTGCCGGGCTCCGGGAACGGGACGGCCGCATCTTGTCGTCCATCCGGCTGCTCTTCACCCTCGGGCCCGACATCGACGGCCAGCGGATCCACCCCCCGGCGCCGCTCCTTGAGGAGGTAGGTCGTCACCAGAATTCCGAGCATCCAACGCCGGAAATCAGCGGGGCCTACACCGCTGCGAAACTCGTGAAATGCCCGTATCGCCGCCTCCTGCAACAGTTCCTCGGCGCGATGCCGGTCCTGCGTGAAGCAGAGAGCTGCGCTGTGAAGATCGTCAAGGTCAGAGCCTATGAGCTCCTCAAACGTCCTGTGCATCGCCCCAATCCTCTGCCTGGCTCAGGGTCGCCGGCTTCACCGCAGCGCGCCAGCGCTTGCCTCTTCCTACATAGGAACAATAAAACAGCGAAAAGGTTTCTGCCCGCGTCGCAGCCGAGAATCTGCTGCGAGGTCCGGGTAGAGCGAAAAGGGCGCCGCTAGGGCGCCCTTTCGCATCGCAAGAACAAATTACGATGGGGGGTGAGTCAGCCGCACTCCGAGTAACCGCAAGACAGGCACTTCATGCAGCCCTCTGCGAACTGGAGAGAAGTTCCGCAGTCAGGGCATGTTTCGATGAAGCCACTGATATCGCGGCCGAAGTACTTCGCCGGGCCATCGATCCCGGCTATCCGCGGGGGCTCAGCGGTCAGGGTCCCGCCATTCGTTTTGGCCCCTTCTCCGGGTTCTTTCAGGGGCAGCATCTGCTGCTGGCCCTCTTTTTCTGCCAGATACTCCTCCATCGCTTGCGCGACGGAATCGGGCATCGAGAGTGTCTTGCGACTGCCGAACCCGACAGCGCGATCGCAAGAGATGCCTCGAAGCTGCTGGCAGATGGTCCGCATGGGTATCCCACTGCGGAGTCCTAGGGATATGAGCCGCCCGATCGCCTCGGCGTCTGCCATAGCTGCGCCGCCGGCCTTGCCGAGCGCTGTGAAGACTTCGAAGGGTCGCCCCTTATCATCCTCGTTGATGGTGACGTAGAGAGTCCCGAGCGGCGAAACCATCTTGCGAGTGACGCCGCGAAGCGTATCGGGACGCTCCCTGTAGAAGGGTACGGCCATGCTCTCGCCCTGCTTTGCGAAGACCTCTCGCTTTAGGCGCTCGTTTTCTTCCGCCAGACTCTCCATCCCGGCCAGCTCCGCTTCCTTCTCGGTGAGCTGTGACCGGAGGGCATGATTATCCGCCAGCACTGCGTCCAGCGCTTTAGCGAGCTCGGCCTCGGAGGCAACTCCAGCATCCCCTGCCACGTCTGTACCCTTCCGCCCAACCTCCGAGACCGAACTCACTCCGTTTGCTCCCTCGACCGTCTCCATAACCCGTTTCGCTATCTTTCCGGTGGAGAGCACCTGACCCTCGCGCGAGCCATCCCTGTAGACCGTTACGCCTTTGCAGCCTAGCCGATAGGCGAGCTGGTAGATCGAGCGCACGTAGTCGGGGCTCGCATCCGATTGGAAGTTGCAGGTCTTCGAGATAGCGCTGTCGACGTTCCTCTGAAACGCTGCCTGCATCCTGACGTGCTGCTCTGGTGTCACTCCGTGCGAGGTGACGAAGACATCCTGCACATCCTTCGGCACCTCATCGAAATGAATGTGGCCCTCGCACGCGATCCGCTCCATCAGTTCGTCCGAGTACCACCCCTGCCGACGTGCAAGGGCCACAAAGTCCGCATTCACATCGGGCATCAGCATGCCCGCCTGATTGCGCATGAAAGCCACAGCGAAGAGGGGCTCGATCCCACCCGAGCAACCGGCGATGATAGAGATCGTTCCCGTGGGAGCCACCGTGGTCAAGTTGCAATTGCGCAGCCGGCGCAGCGGCCGGACGCGATTACCGTTCTCATCCCGAGCGCAGCTCGCGTCGAGACCCCAGATCGACTGCTCCCATTCGGGAAATACCCCCCGCTCTCGTGCCAGCTGCTCCGACTTGAGTTTCGACTGCTCGTCCACAAAAGCCATCGCCCGCTCGGCGAGCTCCAGCGATTCGTCGGACCCGTAGGGGATCCCGAGTCGGACCAGCATGTCCGCCCAGCCCATCACGCCCAGCCCGATACGCCTTATGCGCTGCGCCAGATCCGTGATCTCTGGAAGCGGATAGCGATTCGCGTCGATGACGTTATCCAGGAAGTGCGTCGAGGTGTGGACCGCCCTGCGCAGACCATCCCAATCCACCGCTCCGTCATCTACAAACGCACCCAAGTTAATCGAGCCCAGATTGCATACATCGAAGGCGAGCAGAGGCTGTTCACCACACGGGTTGGTTGCCTCGTAGGTGCCGATGTGCGGGACCGGGTTGTAACGGTTCGCCTGGTCGATGAAGTAGACACCCGGCTCTCCGTTCAGCCACGCACCTCTAACGATCTTGTCGAAAACATCGCGAGCTCGCAGCCGCTCGACGCGCTCGCCGCTCCTAGGGCTAACGAGGTCGTACTCCGTGTCCGCCTCCACCGCCTCCATGAAGGCGTCGGTAAGCGCGACCGAGATGTTGAAGTTGGTGACCCTGCTGTTGTTTTCCTTGCAGCTGATGAAATCGAGGATATCCGGGTGATCCGCTCGAAGGATCCCCATGTTCGCCCCTCGTCGCGTGCCTCCCTGTTTCACCGCCTCCGTCGATGCGTCATAGACCTCCATGAAGGAGACCGGCCCGGAAGCGACTCCCATCGTCGACTTCACCACATCACCCTTGGGCCGCAGCCTCGAGAATCCGAAACCGGTGCCGCCTCCGGACTGATGAATCAGGGCCATCTGCTTCAAGGTCGTGTAGATACCCTCGAGGGTATCCTGCACCGGCAAGACAAAGCACGCCGATAGCTGGCCCAGGGGACGCCCCGCGTTCATCAATGTCGGTGAGTTAGGCTCGTACTCCCCGCTCGCCATCAAATGATAGAACGAGACAGCCGTCTGCATCGCCTGCTCTCGCGAGCAACCATAGCGCAGATCGACTTCCGCCATCGTGCGCGCTACTCGCCAGAACAACTCCCGCGGCGTCTCGATCGGTCTCAGCTCATCGTCTTTTATCAGATAGCGCCGCTCCAGTACTGTGGTCGCGTTCTCGGTGAGGTCCGGGTCAGGAAGGTCCGCGGGTGGTGTGCCCGGCAGCACAGGATCTTTGTCCGTCGGTGCCTTGAGGGTCATGTAGCGGCGCTCTCTCTTGTCGATATTCTCAGCGGATACGATCCCATGCGCGCCGAGTCGGCGCGAGTCGAAAAACCTCTTCTTTGCAGACTATTTGGGGCCCTGTTGAGCTAAACCTGACGGCCTCCGAAACAGGCGGCGGGGGAGGCCTCGCGAAGTCCCAAGTCGTCTCTAGCCACAACATGTTGTGCCCAGTAGAGACGCGAACGGCAATATATGGGGGTGGTAACGGCTCTGTCAAGACTCTTCTGATGGGGGCGCATACACTCCCGAGCGGTGGGCCCGAGCAAACTCCACATAGTCCCGCCAGGTGTGATCGATGCGGCCTCTTAGGGCGTCATCGACGGGGCGAACGACCGTGGCAGGCATTCCCATAGCCAGTGATCCCGCCGGGATACGAGTTCCCTCGGTCACGAGCGCTCCGGCCGCCACCACGGAGCCTGTCTCGACGACAGCGCCACTGAGTATGATCGCGCCCATCCCGATCAGGCAGTCGTCCTCGATGATACACCCGTGGAGTAGACACCGGTGACCAACGCCGACCCTAGCCCCGATACGGGTGGGGTAGCCGCGATCGATGTGAACGACGGTTTGGTCCTGAATATTGCTGGACTCGCCGATCGTTATGGGCTCGAGGTCGCCTCGCAGCACGCAGCCGTACCAAACGCTAGCTTCCCGCGCCAGAGAGACGCGTCCGATCACGGTAGCGTTGGGCGCGATGAACGCCTCGGGATGAACGACCGGTCGCATCACCTGGCTAGGATCAGGCATGATCGCCTCCTCTATGTTGTCTCAGTCGAAGCCAAAGCTCAGAAAGCAAAGCCAGCTGCCAGGTAAAGGCTGAAGTCTTTCGACGCACCCGCCGGGACGACGATCTGACGGGCGATGCCTATCCGGAAAGTTGTATTGAACGAGTAGGCCAGCCCGATGACCGTCGAAAGCTCGACGCCTGTGGATGCTATGGGGTCGATATCATCGCCACCGTTATCATCGCTCTCGTTCCAAGCTGCTCCGCCGTCGAAGAACAGGCTCGCCGACAGGCGATTGAGTAGAACGGGCCACAGCCCGTAGCCGCGCCCCACGAGAACGAGCGGTAACCGATACTCCACGCTCCAAGATGTGATGCGATCCCCCCTCTCGACGCCTTCGCCGAATCCTCTAACGGGATAATCCGCGCCGCCGCCGATCTCGACGCCCGGCACTACGAGGAATGGTCGGCCGGGTATGCCACCGAGATCGAAGAACTCCGGGTTTCGATTGTGGCCGTCGCTCGCACCCACGGCGAGGCGCGCCGCAATCACGTGGTTTGCGTAACCGAAGAGAGCGAAAGAGCTATATCCAATCGTCAACAACTGCGCGCTTACGTTCCAGCGGCCGAAGTCGTCTGCCAGCCTGCGATGGGTGAGATCGAGCACGGCCGTGTATCCCTTCTCGAGGCTGACGGAGCGGGGGTATCCGCGCGCTCGGGAGAAGCCCAGAATGAGCTCAGCTTCGAGGTCGGTGAACGTGGGATCCTGGATTTGAATAGACGGGTCGACTGTAGAGAAGTGGACCCACTCGACGCCTATGGCTGGAGTGACCGCGAAAGCGCTCTGCTGGCGTCGACGTAGGAAGGTCGCGGCCAGCGTGGCATCCCGGTCCCTCCGATTGACGGTGAAGCTCGACCCGGCATCGTCAGTCGCTAGGAAGGACGACCATTCCTGCGAGAGCGTCAGCCGCATCGTGGGTTGCCCGAAGCCTCGATAGAAGTAGGCGAATCCCAACTCGGGCGCCTCGACGCCGGTGCGCCAGCCTGCCAAGAGGCCAAAGGCGTGGCGATTGATGTCATCGGTGCCCGCGGTAGACGCGCCGATGAAGGTGCCCGCGCTGCCGCCCGTCGTGATGATAGGTAGCCAAGAGCTGGGCCAGATGGAGGGGAAGGGCGAATAGCCGCGGGTGGGCGCTTGCTGAGCGGTGATCTCGCTCTGATGACGTGCACCGTACGCGTGCGGCCGCAGTTGGCGCTGTACGGGGCCAGCCGGCTGCCAAGCCGACGGGTCGTAGGGTATGAGCTCGACGCGGTAACCATCGGCATGGAGAGCCGCATAACCAAGCCAGCGTCCATCCGGCGAGATATCCGGGTCCTGGGCGCCACCGATCGTCCGCGTCACTTGTGACACGGGAGGTAACGAGCCGTCGGTCGCGATGCCCGCCGAGAGATCGGCGGCGTAAATATTGTAGACGCCCGCTCGATCAGAGGCCCACAGAATGTAGCGGCCGTCCGGCGACCAGACCGGCACCACATCGGCGGCATCATCGCGAGTGATCTGGCCGACGAGCTCTCCATCACGATCGAGCACGACGATATCCAGGATGTCTCCTTCCCTCCATCTGCCCACCGCGATATAACGGCCATCCGGAGACCAGCGAGGACGTTGCCAGTTTACGGAGTCGACGTACTCGCTGAGCGGGGTCAGAACGACGCTGTCGAGATCGAACGTGACCAGCCGGTTAGTGCCGTTACCGACCTGCACGGCGATGAGGGTTCGACCGTCCGGCGCCAGATCGTGTTGCCCGATCCGTGCGCCCTTCGTCAGCCGGCGTTGTTGACCACTCTCTACGTCGAGCGCCCACAGGTCGGTGTAGATCCGATAGCGCCCTTTGAACTCTGGCTGCTGCACGAAGACGGTGGAGCCATCGAGCGACCAGGCGTTTGTGCCCGACCCGTTTCGACGCTTGCGCTG
>CANPVX010000002.1 GCA_947581815.1 Candidatus Indicimonas acetifermentans
GCCGCCCGCCGGACGCCAGCGTCTCGACGACCATCGCCGCCAGCTCCGCCACGGCCCCAGAGAGCGTGTCGGCCGTGCGGGTGGCTAGCTCTGCCGTCGCTCGCAGCTCCGCCTCTACGTGGCTTGCGAGCGCCTCGAGGTCAGTCGCCTCACCTCCGGCCTTGGGCCGCGCGCCCGTTCTCCTTACATCGCCGCCCATCAGCGACCTCGCTTGAACGCTCGGATCATCTTGGAAAAGAAACCTCCGCTGTCTTCCACCGAACCAACGACCCAAGGCGACTCATCCTTCAAGATACGGTGTGGATTCTCCTCCAGCAGCAAGCGCGCCGGCTCCTCGAGATCTCGCGCGACCAGGTAGTCCCAGACGCGCCTCAACGACAGGCAGCGCTCCGGTCGCGCGTGGTTATCCGAAGCGATCAAATCGACCCAGCCGCTGCTGAGGAAGCGGAGTGCCCGAGCGCGAATACTATCTCCGTTTTCACCCAACAGGCTACCGCCGTTCAGCTGCATCAGGACTCCCGCCGCTCGCCACTCCGGGACGATACTCAGAGGCCGGTCGTATCCCCAGTATCGCTCGGGGTGTGCAAGGACGGGAACGTAACCCTCAGCCACTATGCTTCCCAGCACTTCGGCCGAGCGCTGCGGGATCGTGAACCCATGAAACTCGACGAGCACGAAGCGAGTGCCCCCGAGCCGCAGGGCCTCATCCTGCAGATCGAGCCTAGGGACATCGAGGGAGATCTCGAAACCTCGCTCCAGCGTCAGGTCCGGAAGCGATTCTGAGACCGCGGCGCGCAGCTCCCGCCACGCTTCTTCGGCGAGTTTTCGCCGGCTACCCTCGACCCTCGAGGCTTGGAGATGAGGCGTGGCCACGACTGCCGTCACGCCATCCTGCCACAGCGCCTGCAGGGCGTCGAGCGCGCTCTCAAGGTCGGGCGCGCCATCATCCACGCCCGGGATCATATGCGTGTGGAGATCTGCAATCCCCGGTGACGCTGGACCCCCGTCAGACCCAGGCCCGGGCCTCGGCTCTAGTCCATGCACATTTCGAGCGCTCGTCAGCCCCTCCCAGCCCACCTGGCCGCCAGCTCGCCAAGCTCGCCGCCGGGGCCCATGCTCCGGCAGCGCTCAACGACATGGTCGGGATCTGAAGCGGCGACGGCCTCACACGCCAACGTGAGCAGCCCATCCGCAACCAGCAGATCGAACGCGGCCTCTCGATCCTCCAGACGGCCGTAGACCGAGTCAAGAAACTCGCACGCCGCCTTCATCAAACGACGCGCCAGGTCCGTATCTTCGTTCAGGTCCTGGACGACCTCCGAAAGACGCGTTCGTAGCGGCTCCGGCGAAGCGGCCAACCGCTCCATCAGCCAGCCCTCGGTGATCTTCATCACCCGGCTTTCTCGAGCATCGGACGGACGATATCCGGCACCTTCTTCAGAGCCGCCTCGGCCTCCTCGCGCCCGCCTACGCTCCCCTGTGCGAGGTGGGGTCGTCCACCCCCTTTGCCGCCGGCCAGCTTCGCCACCTCGCGCACCACCGCGTCAGCTCGCACGCCCTTGACGATCAAGTCATCGGTCACGACGGCAAGCAGCGAATATTTGTCCCCCACTGCCGCGGCCACCACTCCAATGCCGGTGCCGAGGCCGGCGCGCAATCGATCGCCAAAGTCACGCAGCGCTTCCGAGTCTGCGGCCGTGATCGTGCCAATCGCCACCTTCGCGCCGTCCATCGCAGTCGCATCTTCTACCAACCGCTTGACGTCGCCTTCTGCGGCGCGATGGACGTTGACTTTCAGCTGCTCGCGCAGCCCTCGCCGCTCCTCGATCAACGAGTCGACTCGGTCGGCGAGGTCGTCCTGACTCACTCTCAGCGCGTCGCCCACCCGCTGCAGCAGCTGTTCGTCTTCCTTGACCCGAGCGTAGGCGACGCTTCCCGTGACCGCCTCGATCCGGCGCACACCAGCGGCAGAGCCAGTTTCTGAAACGACCCGGAACAGACCTATCTCGCCGGTCGTACGAACGTGACAGCCACCGCACAGCTCGAGGCTGAATCCGGGCACACCTACGACCCGCACCTCGTCGCCGTACTTCTCGCCGAACAGAGCCATGGCGCCGCGTGCGATCGCCTCTTTGTACGCCGTGTGCTCCTTTGTGACCTCGATGTTCGCCCAGATGCGCTCGTTCACCAGCCGCTCCACCGCCTCCATCTCATGATCGGTTAGCGGGCCGGTGTGAGTGAAATCGAAGCGCAGACGATCGGGCGCCACCAGCGAGCCCGCCTGGGTCACGTGCTCGCCAAGAACTGTCCTGAGGGCTGCGTGCAGCAGATGCGTCGCGGTGTGGTTGCGCTGCGTATGACGACGGACGTCATCGACCACAGCCCGAACGCTTCCCGGCACAAACTCACCCTCTAGAGTGCCGATCACGACGACTCGATCGTCGATCCGGGCGACGTCATCGACGCTCATTCGCCAGCCATCGCCTTCGACGAACCCTCGGTCGCTCACCTGACCTCCTGCCTCCGCATAGAACGGGTTGCGCTTGAGCGCCAGGACCGCGCGCCCGTCTTGGAGCGCGGCAGCGAGTACATCGGTGTCGACCACGGTGCTGTCGTAGCCGACCCACTCCTGAGCGTCGTCCGAATAGCGCTGCCACGCGTCGGCGGGAATGTCGAGCGCCTTGAGCTCGAGCTGGCCGCGCCGCTTCTGCTGTTCTCGCTCCTCGCGCGAACGTCGACGCTGCACGTCCAGAGCTTTCTCGAAGCCTCCCACATCTACCTCGTAGCCGCGCTCCCCCGCCATCAGCTGCGTGAGGTCGAGCGGAAAGCCGAAGGTGTCGTAGAGCTTGAAGGCATCGCTCCCCGAGATCACTCCGGTCCCCCTGCCCCCCCTTCGGCCCTGGGGAGCGAACTGCTCGAAGCGCTGCATCCCCTCGTCGATCGTAGACATGAAGCGCTCTTCCTCGGCCTCGGAGGTGCGAAGGATGTGATCGCGCCGCTCCACGAGCTCAGGATAGATCTCTCCCATCAGCGCGACGACTTCGCCACAGATCTCGTACAGCATCGGCTCCCGGTGCCCGAGCAACCACGCATGACGGCCTGCGCGCCTCAGAATCCGGCGCAACACATAGCCGCGCCCCTCGTTGGTCGGGAAAACGCCATCGGCTATCAGGAAGGCGCAGGCCCGGGCGTGGTCCGCCAAGACCCGGAAGGATACTGCCGCGGAGTCGGCGGGCTCATACTTCCGCCCGATGACCTCTTCGGCCCGCTCGATGAGCGGCATGAACAGGTCGGTGTCGTAGTTGGAATCGACCCCCTGCAGCACCGCAGCGATGCGTTCCAGCCCCGCTCCCGTATCGATCGAAGGTTTAGGCAGAGGATCGACGTTGCCCGCCTCATCCCTGTCGAACTGCATGAAGACGAGATTCCAAATCTCGAGAAGCGACCCCGCTTCGGTGAGCTCCGCGAACTCGGCATCCGACAGTTCCTGCGTCGCATCAGAAGCGCGCTGATCGTAGTGTATCTCGGATGAGGGGCCGCACGGCCCGGTGTCGGCCATCTGCCAGAAGTTGTCGGCGTCGCCGAATCGCTTAATCCTGGCCGCGGGTAGCCCGGCCACTTCCTGCCAGAGCTCGAACGCCTCGTCATCGGTGTGGTGGACCGTGGCCCATATCCTGTCGGGCTCAAAGCCGTACTCTTCGGTACACAGCTCCCAACCGAACCGAATCGCCTCGTGCTTAAAGTAGTCGCCGAACGAGAAGTTACCCAGCATTTCAAAAAAGGTGTGGTGGCGCGCGGTCTCCCCGACCTGCTCGAGATCGTTGTGTTTCCCGCCGGCGCGTACGCACTTCTGGGCGCTCGTCGCCCGCTTGTAGGGGCGCTGCTCGCGCCCGAGGAAGGTGCTCTTGAACTGCACCATCCCAGCGTTCGTGAACAGCAGGGTCGGATCCTCGCTCGGGACCAAGCTGGACGAATGCACGTGCGTATGACCGTTGCGCACAAAGTAGTCCAGGAATCGTTGCCTTATCTCTTTGGATCTCATCGGCTCATCGACGCGTTGTCCATAAGTTCCGGCGCTCTGCCAATATGACCGGGGAGGGGAGTGTTCTCAAGCTCGCGGCGCCGGCTGGGCTGGATTCGTACCGCAAACTAGCGCATCATTCTTCTCCATTACGGACGACTCGACGAGACCGGACTTCGGGGTTTCAAGCGATGCGGCTGAAGCTGGTTGTGATGAGAAAGGAGAATCGCTGATGGCGCGCCGCTATCTTCCACTGGTGCTCGTCCTGATCGCTCTGCTGCTTGCCGCGGCACCGGGGCTGGCCCAAGAGGCCGCACTAGACCCGAACAGCCCTCTTCCGGTCGACCCCAACGTAACCGTTGGCGAACTGCCGAACGGCCTCCGCTACTACATCCGCGAGAACAGGGAACCGCAAGAACGGGCGGAACTTCGCCTCGTGGTGAACGCTGGATCCGTTCTCGAGGACGAGGATCAGCTGGGCCTGGCGCACTTCGTAGAGCACATGGCGTTCAACGGCACCGTCAACTTCCAGAAGCAGGAGCTGGTCGATTACCTGGAACGTATCGGGATGCGCTTCGGGGCCGACGTAAACGCCTATACCAGCTTCGATGAAACTGTCTACATATTGACGGTCCCCACGGACAGCGCGGAGATCGTCGAGACGGGGTTCCAGATCCTGGAGGACTGGGCTCACGGGCTCTCCTTCGACCACGAAGAGATCGACAAGGAGCGCGGCGTAGTGATCGAAGAGTGGCGACTCGGGCGCGGAGCCGGCGCTCGTATGCTCGATGAGCAGCTACCTATCCTGCTCAAAGACTCACACTACGCCGAGCGCCTGCCCATCGGGGAGAAGGAGATCCTCGAGACGTTCGACTACGAGGTCCCCAAGCGATTCTACCGCGACTGGTACCGGCCCGACCTCATGGCCGTGGTTGCGGTGGGTGACTTCGACGCCGCGGACATCCGGCGATCGATCGAGCAGCACTTCGCCGGCATCCCCGCGGCTTCTAATCCACGCGAACGCGTTCAATACCCCGTGCCCGATCACGACGAGACGCTGTTCGCCATAGCTTCGGACGAGGAGGCCACCTTCTCGAGCGTGAGCGTCTATTGGAAGCAAGGACCCAGCGATGAGGGCACTGTAGCGGCCTACCGTCAGTCGATCGTCGAATCTCTCTTCAACCAGATGTTCAACTCCCGACTGTTCGAGCTGACCCAGGAAGCTGACCCACCCTTTCTCGGGGCATCGTCCGGCCAAGGCCGGCTGATCGGATCGAAGGAGTTCTACATCCTGGGCGCCGGCGTAAAGGACAACGGAGTCGAGCGCGGCCTCGAGGTGCTACTCCTCGAAGGAGAGCGCGTCGCTCGCTACGGCTTTACGGAGTCAGAGCTGGAGAGAGAAAAAGCAGAACTGCTGCGAGCCATGGAACACGCCTTCGCCGAGCGGCAGAAGACGAACTCCAGCGCCTACGCATCGGAATACGTTCGCAGCTTTCTCTGGGATGAACCGATACCCGGCATCGCCGTGGAATTTGAGCTCCACAAGAAGTTGGTGCCAGAAATCGCTTTGGACGCCGTCAACAGGCTCGCCAACGAATGGATCGTCGACCGCAACCGCGTGGTACTGGCCGGTGTCCCTGAGAAAGAAGGAGTCGAGATACCCACCGAATCCGGGCTCGCCGGCATCTTCGCTGCCGTGGTGGACGCCGAGATCGAGCCCTACGAAGATGTCGTCGTCGACGCGCCGCTCGTGGCTAGCGCCCCGGTCCCAGGCGATATCGTAGGAGAAGAACTTCTCGAGGATCTGGACGTTCTGCGTTGGACGCTATCCAATGGCGTGCGCGTAGTGCTCAAGTCCACGGACTTCAAGGACGACGAGATCGTCTTCCAGGGGCTGAGCCCGGGTGGAACCTCGCTCGCATCCGATGAGGACTACGTCGCCGCCTCGACCGCGGCTGCGCTCGTCAGCCAGAGTGGAGTGGGCGAGTTCGACCTGATCCAGCTACAAAAGGCGCTGGCAGGAACGCGGGTTCGCGTCTCGCCCGGCATTACATCCTTGTTGGAGGGATTCACCGGCCGCGCGTCGCCGGATGACGTCGAGACGATGTTTCAGCTGATCTACCTCTACTTCACTGCGCCGCGCCGGGACGAGCAGGCCTTTCTTTCGTTCACGTCGCGTATCCAGGCGTTCCTCGCAAACCGTAACGCCGACCCGCAGGCGGCCTTCCAAGACACACTCTCGGTCACCCTCAGCCAGCATAGCTTTCGCTCACGCCCTCCTTCACCGGAAGTCTATGAGGAGATGAACCTCGACGTGTCGCTGGACTTCTACAAGAATCGCTTTGCGGACGCGGGCGACTTCACGTTCGTCTTCGTGGGGAATTTCGATCCCGCGGAGCTTAAACCGCTCGTGCGAACGTATCTCGCGAGCCTTCCCTCGAGCGGACGCGACGAAAACTGGAGGGACCTGGGGATCGAGCCTCCCGCCGGCGTCGTCGAGCGGGTTGTATACAAGGGCATCGAGCCCAAGAGCCAGACGCGGGTCGTGTTCACTGGGCCGTTCGAGTGGACGCGCGAGAACCGGCACGCGATCAGGGCGCTCAACGATGTCATGCGAATAAGGCTGCGTGAGGTTCTACGAGAGGACATGGGCGGAACCTACGGCGTCTCGGTATCCGGCGGCGGCCGGCGCGACCCGAGGCCCCGCTACAACTTCAGCATCGGCTTCGGCTCCGACCCCGAACGCCTCGAGGAGCTGGTGAGCGCCGTTTTCGTTGAGATCGACAGGTTGAAGACGTCCGGGCCTACCGAGGAAGAGGTCGCCAAAGTCAAGGAGACGATGCGCCGCAGCCGGGAGACCAACCTGCGCGACAACGACTACTGGTTGGGTCAGCTTCTCGCGGCCGAGCGCTACGGGCTCGACCCCAACAACATTTTGAACTACGAGGAGCTAATCGACGCCTTGACTGGCGAGATCGTGCGCGCGGCGGCCAATAAGTACTTGCGTACTGACAACTACGTGCGCGTGTCTCTGTATCCTGAAGATTGGCAAGCGAGCTCTCGTTAGCCGCTCTCGAGAGTCAGTCCAGCTCGAACTGCAGCAGGGGGGAGAAGGTAGCGACCGGGTTACGAATTGCGCTCTGAGTGGTGAGGCGCCCACGTATCCACGGCTTCGCCCACGATCTGGACGCCGAACCCGCGACGCGCCAGATGATCGCGCAGGCGGCGCCGCACCGTCCGATCACCGCTTCGCCCGTTCCTCAGGCTGGACACTCTCTTCTCCGCAGCGCGGGCCGCCAGCGCCCGTTCGTCCACCCGCTCATCAGCAAAGACCTGCTCGATGATCGGGACCGACTCGTTACGGCCGATTCCTTTCAGATAAAGCTCGTCGGCCATGCGGCGCACACCCATCGGGCGATGGGCGATTCGACCGCGTACGTAGCTTTCCACGAAAGCCGTATCGTTCACCAGGCCGACCTGACCGAGCCGCCCCAGTGTCTGCTCTACGGTCCCCTCGGCGTAGCCGCGCTCAGCCAGCTTGCGGCGCACCTCCTGACTCGTGCGCGGCCTGTACGATAAAAAGGACAGCGCCGCGTCCAGCGCGCGGCGCTGTTCATCCATCGGCTCCGACAGAGCCGCCGGGTCGTCACGGACCTCGTCGCTCACTTTCCCGTGGAGATGTGACAGCTGGCTCTTTGCGATCTCGAGACTCTGCTACTCGGCCACATCCGCAGATCGTTCTAGCGGCGCGCTAGCGCCGTTCGACTTGGCGATCCCCAGTGCTTCCCGAACTCGAGTCTCGATCTCCTCGGCGACATCGGGATTCTCCGCCAGAAAGCCCTTCGCGTTCTCTCGTCCCTGACCCACCCGGTGGTCGCCGTACGAGTACCAGGCGCCCGCTTTCTTCACGATCTCCTGCTCCGTGCCCAGGTCGATCAGCTCGCCAGTCCGAGAGATCCCCTGGCTGAACATGATGTCGAACTCGGCCTGGCGGAACGGCGGCGCGCACTTGTTCTTCACCACCTTGACGCGCGTCCGATTCCCAACGTTCTCGTTGCCATCTTTGATCGCCGCTATGCGGCGAATGTCCAGTCGCAGTGAGGCATAGAACTTCAACGCCCGGCCGCCCGGCTGCGTCTCGGGGTTACCGAACATGACGCCGATCTTCTCGCGAATCTGGTTGGTGAACACTACCGCAGTGTGCGACCGACTGATGGCGCCGGTAACCTTGCGCAGCGCCTGCGACATGAGCCGTGCCTGCAGACCCATATGCGAATCCCCCATCTCGCCCTCGATCTCGGCACGCGGCACGAGCGCGGCGACGGAATCTATCACCACTACATCCACCGCCCCGCTGCGTACGAGGACCTCCGCGATCTCGAGTGCCTGCTCGCCAGTATCGGGCTGCGACACCAGGAGATTATCTAGATGGACGCCGAGCTTCTCGGCGTAGTCTATATCTAGAGCGTGCTCGGCATCGATGAAGGCAGCCACGCCTCCAACTTTCTGAGCGTTCGCGATGATCTGAAGCGTGAGGGTCGTCTTACCGGAAGATTCCGGTCCATAGATCTCCGTGACTCGGCCGCGAGGGATGCCGCCGATACCCGTCGCCACATCGAGGCCGATCGATCCAGTCGGGATAGCCTCGACCTTGACGCGGGCCCCATCCGAGCCCATTCGCATGATCGCGCCCTTCCCGTGTTGACGCTCCACCAACGAGATCGCGACGTCCAGTGCCTTCTTCTTCTCGTCACTCAGCTCCACGGCCATGTCCCCTCCTCTTGAAGTGCGCGTCGCGCCACGCAGCAGCCAAGCCGACGCTGGAACACTCGATCCACACTAGACCCCCACGATCAAACGATCATCATCCTGACGGTGTCGCGGCTAGAGCCTCGAATGCCTCGCACGCTCTCTCGATACCTGCATCGTCTACGTCCAGGTGAGTTACCGCTCGCAACTGGCCCGGACGCGCCGTCGCCAGTACCAGCACGCCTCGCTCCCTCAGATATCCAATCGCTCGTTTCGGCGACAGATCAGACCTCTCGATTTCGATCATGATGATGTTCGTGTCGGGCGGCACCACACTGAAGCCATCCAACCCATTCACGAACTCGGTCAATCGCCTCGCCCGAGCATGATCCTTCGCCAACCTCGGAAGATTATACTCGAGCCCATACAGCGCGCCAGCCGCCAAGATGCCCGCCTGACGCATGCCCCCGCCCAAGCGCTTGCGGATCGTCCAGGCCCGTTCCATCGCCTCCACGCTCCCCGCCAGCGCCGAGCCGACCGGAGCTCCGAGTCCTTTCGAGAAGGTGACCATCAACGTGCTCGTCTGAGCCGCAAAATCGGCGAGCGGCACCCCGGTGGCGACGGAGGCGTTCCACAGCCGCGCGCCGTCCAGGTGCAACGGCAGTCCGTGCTCCATCGCCAGCTCCCGTAGACCCCGCAACACGTCCAGCGGCATCACCTTGCCCCCGGCCATGTTGTGCGTGTTCTCGGCGCAGATGAGCGTGGTCCGCGGGGTGAACCGATCGTCAGTTCGCCGGATGTAGGGACGCACGTGGTCGGCGGTCAGAATTCCGTCCTCGGTCGGCACCGGGCGAAGCTGAACGCCAGACCAGGTCGCGGCGCCGACCAACTCGTAGTCGATATGGTGGGCGTTCGCCTCGCAGATCGCCTCGGTGCCCGGCTCGCTGTGCAGGATGATCGCCGCCTGGTTGGCCTGGCAGCCGCTGGGGAAAAAGAGGGCCGCCTCCTTACCCAGGAGCTCGGCTACCCGCTCCTGTAGGCGGTTGATCGTGGGATCATCGCCCAGGACGTCATCGCCGACTTCGGCTTCCGCGATCGCGCGGCGCATCTCCGGCGAAGGACGGGTCACCGTGTCGCTACGAAGGTCGACCACGCTGTTCTTGGCCATAGGTATAGGGTTGAGGCGACGGCAGTCGGTTCAAGACCTCAAACTATTTCGGGACTTGTTCGGGGTCAAGGGCCTGTAGCCGCCGCCCGGGAAGCGTCCCCCGGGCCCGCCGCCGGGCTCCAGTCGAGACGCGCCCTTGCCCAGGTCATCGCCGGTCCTCAAAGTGACGAAGCTGCCGACCCCCATGCCGTTCGACTTGGAGCGTGTGGAAATGATCACTATCGATGATGTTCGGAGCGCACAGACAAAGATCGCCTCGTACGTCACCCGAACGCCGACGGTGCCGAGCCGAACCCTCAGCGAACGCCTCGGCACGAATATCTATCTGAAGCTCGAGCTCTTCCAGAAGACGGGTTCGTTCAAGCCTCGCGGCGTCTTCAACCGAATGTTGCGGCTGAGCGACGAAGAGAAGAAACCGGGCGTCGTCGGCTTCAGCGGAGGCAACTTCGCCCAAGCGCTCGCTTACGGAGGACGAACGCTAGGGATCCGCACGCACATCTTCATGCCGGAGTACACGCCCAAGAATTACGTGGAGGCGACGCGAGGCTACGGCACGGAGCTCGAGCTGACGCCGACCTTGCAGGGGATAATCGAGGGGGCGGAGCGCTACAGTCGCCGAGGATGGACTTTCATCCACCCATACGATGACCCCTTCATGATGGGGGGGCACGGCACTCTCGGCCTCGAGCTCCTCGAGGACGTTCCGGAGCTCACCGACGTGGTGGTGAGCATCGGGGGCGGCGGGTTAATGAGCGGCGTGGTGACCGCCATCAAGTCCGTCAAACCGAACGCCCGAGTTTGGGGCGTCGAAACCGAAGGGGCCGATGCCATGGCTCGTGCCCTAGAAGCCGGGAAAGTGGTTGAGATCCAGCCCACCTCGATCGCCAAGACGCTCGGCGCGCCCAACGTCGCCGAAGATGCGCTGACGATTGCTCAACAGCACCTCGAGAGCGTCACGGTCGTCCCCGACAAGGAAGCCTTCGAGGCGCTGAAGTTCCTGCTCGAGCGCGCCAAGGTTTTGGCCGAGCCCGCAGCGTCGTGCACCCTGGCCGCCGCTGAGCGACTCCGGATGAATTTCTCGAACGATCACCAGGTCGTCTTGATCCTCTGTGGCGGCAACGTCTCTTTGAGCGATCTGGGCGAGTTCGAGAAGCGGTTCGGCTAGGCGAGCTTCGCCTCCGGGGCGCGGAGGCAGTGGCGGGGCCGAGCGCCGTCAGCCCGATCGCCCTCAACCGGTGTGGAACTCCTCGAGCGCCGCAACGACCCGTTCGAGCTCGGCCGTTGTGAGCTCGGCGAATAACGGGAGGCTGAGGACCTCCCGGGCGGCTCGCTCGGCCCCCGGAAACTCTCCCTCACGATACTCCAGATGCGAAAAGCACGGCTGTTGATGGAGACAGACCGGGTAATAGACGCCGGCGCCGATTCCGCGCTCGGCGAGGTGCGCCTTCAGCTCATCCCTGCGGGCCGCTCGTATCGTGTAGAGATGGTAGACGTGAAAACGATCGGCCTCCGCCGGCGGCGTTGCGACCCCGCCCCCAGCGATCCCCGCCAATCTCCGATCGTAGAACGCCGCCTTCGCGCGGCGCGATTCGATCCAGCCGTCCAGATGACGCAGCTTCACTGTTAGCACCGCAGCCTGGACGGCATCGAGGCGGGAGTTGATGCCCACCTCATCGTGTTGGTAGCTCAACGCTCCTCGTCCGTGTCCGTGGACCCGTAAGCTCGACAAGCGCTCGGCCAGCGCGTCGTCGTCGGTGACGACGAGACCGCCATCGCCCCACGCTCCCAGGTTCTTCGTCGGATAAAAGGAGAAGCAGCCGAGGGTTCCGATCGTGCCCGCCGAACGCCACTGCCCGTCGATCGAGGTCCGGGCTCCGATCGCCTGCGCCGCATCCTCGATGAGCGTGATGCCTCGCCCGGTCGCCAGCTCGAGGATGGGGCCCATCGCCGCCATCTGCCCAAAAAGGTGTACCGCGACTATGGCGCGCGTACGCTCGGTTATCGCATCTGCGATCGCATGGGGATCGACGTTGAACGTACGTGGATCGATGTCAACGAAGACGGGTCGCCCGCCCGCGTTGTGTATCGCGCCGGCTGTCGCAAAGAACGTAAAAGGCGACGTGATGACCTCATCGCCGGGCTTCAGGTCGAGCAGGCGCAGCGAGAGATCGAGAGCGTCGGTGCCGTTCGCGACACCGAAGACGTGTCGCGCGCCGAGATACTTTGCCATGGCTGCTTCGAACTCGGCCACCGTCGCGCCCAGGATGAAGGCCTGCGCATCGACCACTGCAGCGACGGCCGCCATCAGCTCGTCTGCTATGGGAGCGTGCTGCCGACTCAAATCCCGAAAAGGTATCGGAGTCTCTTCCGCCGCCATCTAATCCGTGCCCACGATCATCGGTCTCCTCCCTGCGAACCGCGACCCCCCCCATCTGTCGGCGACCCGGGCGCTATCTCCCCCGCCGCCATCGACCAACCAAGCGCTGCATGCGCCTCAAGCTCCACGAGCCGCCGGAGATCTTCGGTCGTCGGCTCGGGCTCGAACCCCGGCGGCATACGCGGCCCGGACCTGAACGGCCAGACCGAGTATGCCACTGCCACTAGAGCGAGCGCGACCGCCACCAGCATCCACATCACGCCCCGCGCCCCTCTTGAACCGGATACTCCCGCCCCGGAAGATCCGAGATACCCCCGATCAACATCGAAAACAACAGTAGCCCTCCACCGAGCCAGGCCAGGTTCGCAAGCGGTCGCCCCGCTAGCCTGATGAAAACGTCTTCGCCCTCTCCTCGACTCACGATGCTCACGCTGATGTCCGTCAACACTCCGCGCTCCAGAGCCGGCTTGCGAGTCTGTCGCCTCGACACGAAGTCATAGATGGACTGCGCGCTGACGACCTTCGGCGCGCGACCTCCCCGCGAGAGCATGAAGCTCGCCGCGGTCTTGTCCAGGCTGCCGGTCTGGAAGCGGGAAAGGCCGAGGTAGGTGATTTGCACGCTGCCACCAGCGAAGGGGGGGGAGGCCAAGTCGAGCCTGTCGCCCGGCCTTAGCAAACGTGTGTCCGACCGCGTGGCGGCCCCGGCGGCAAGAGCGAGGACGAGCAGCGCGACTCCGAGGTGCCCGAAGATCGACGCCATCCGCCGTCCCCCCCGCGCTCGCCAAACCGCTACAACAACGGGCGGGTCGGCCGGGGTCGCGCGCCGGGCCGCGGCCCTTACAGCTCGCAGGCGAAGCGCCTCGAGCAGCAGCCCGGCGAGCAAGACCGCGACGATGCCGCTGATCAGCGCGAACACGATCGAGCTCGTTCCCAGTGCGAAGTAAACGATAGCTCCAATGAGAGCGCCGGGCGCCCCGAGTCCCGCGAGTAGTGGCCAACCTACCGTGCGATTGTTCAGGGGTCGGAGGATCAGCCAAACGACGATAGCGGCCAAGCCGAACATCACAGCGACCCACACGACCCAGCCCCGCGGCGGACCGGCCAGCAGCGACGTTATCGCGACCAACCCGGCGAAGCCGAGAGCCAGCAGGCCGCCCAGAAGAGCGTACAAGCCGAACCCGGGCACTTTCTGCACTTGGGGCAGACCCCGGTCGCCGCGGCCGAGCCCGGCCATCGCACCGGACAGGACTCCGACGGCCAAGCCCGCGCTCCAGAGAGTGGCCGGCGGGATACCACCTCGAGCGCCAACGAGGGCCCCCGTAGCACCCAAACAGGTGGGAAAGAGGGCCACGCCGAGCACGCGCCTCCAGCGGATGGCCCAGCCGGGTACGCTCAGCCCACCCGGCGCGTGTACGTACGCGATCGCGATCAGCCACGACGCCGCGTGTGTCGCGGTGCGGGCGACCCCGCTGGGGTCGAGCAGCTGCGCCGTGTCTGAGTAGGCGCGCCAGGCCGCCGCCACCAGCGCGACGGTGAGGAAGGCGCCGGCGAGAAAGGCCGGCCAGCGCCCGCGACGCTGGGGCGCGCGGGGGGGGGTCTCGACCATCTGCTCACCTACAACACCCGCGAAAGTGAGCGCCGCGAAAGTGGATGCCAGGAACGACGCCCACAGTTCGACCTGATAAGTGACGTTCTGGAGCGACTCCTCGAGTCCGGACCCAACGGTCGCCGGAACCTCCGGCTGGTAGAACGGCCGGCCACGAAAGAGCACGATCGCCAAGCCCACGAATGCGAGCAGAGCGAGGCTGCCGGTGCGCGCCGACGCTTGACGTGTGTGATCCAGCCGCCGGCTCAGCGTCGCGCACAGGGTCACCAGGAAGAGCTGAGTGAGCGCCGCGCCCCGCGGCTCGGTCCAGAGCGCGGCCAGCCTCCATCCGGGGGCCATCTGGAAGCCGGAGTTGGCGGCGACGTAGGAATACCCGAGCTGTACGCTGACCAGAGCGTAGCCGAGCCCGCCGAGGGCCAGCAGCAGCATGACCATCGCCCCGTCGACCAGACGCCCACCCATCATGGCCAGGTCGCCCCCGCCCCGGTCCCGCCAAGCTCCAGCAGTCAAGGCGACTGATGCGGCGCCCAGGAGCGGCAGCGCCACCCAGAGACTGAGGTCGCCTAACTCAGCCAACGATCTCCGGAGCCGGCTCTTCGAATCATCCTGCTCTGGCGCGCGCTTGCTCGATGGCCCACTCGACGGCACCCTCGGGGGATTCCGCTTCAGGTATGGGAAGCGTTGGGAGATCCGATTTCAGGCGAATGAGGGGAACTTCGTTCTTCAAACAGAACGCCGCCTCCGCAAGCGTCCCCCAGGCGCCCCCGACGGCGATCACCGCGTCGGACGCCCGCACGATCACCACGTTTCGGGCATCGCCCATCCCAGTTGGGATGGCGAGCATGATGCCGGCGTTTGCGCTACGAGGATCGTCTCCTGGAAGTATGCCCAACGTTAGGCCGCCGGCATCAGACGCGCCCAGTGCGGCCGCTTCCATCACGCCTCCGAGTCCCCCGCACACGAGCACGGCTCCGGCGCGCGCGATGAGCGCACCTACCTCGCGAGCCGTCGCGGCGGCCTCCCGGCTGCACTCGCCGCCACCGATCACACCGATTCGCAGCGGTACTTTCAAGACGCCCTCACGCCTGACCGCCGACGTTCACACCGGGTCCACGCGCCCAAGCCGCAGCCGCATAGATCGCCCGGCGCCAACCCGATAGCAGCGCATCACGATCCGCCGCCGGCAGCCCGGGCTCGAAGCGCCGCTCCACCCGCTGCAGCGCGCGAACCTCTTCGGGGCTGGACAGAACGCCCGCCGTGAGGCCGGCCAGCGTCGCCGCACCGTATGCAGTCGTCTCGATCACCTGCGGCCTCACGACCGGCAGTTGGGCGATGTCCGCCTGGAACTGCATGAGCCAATCGTTTTTCGCCGCCCCGCCGTCCACCCGTAGCTCGCTGACCGCGCGACCCGCATCGGCCGCCATCGCCGCCAAGAGATCATTGACCGAATAGGCCATCGACTCGAGAGCCGCTCGAACCAGATGGCGCCGTCCGCTTCCCCGGGTTAGACCGACCAGGGTGCCCCTGGCTTCGGGCAGCCAATGGGGCGCTCCCAGACCCACAAATGCGGGCACGAAGTAAACGCCGTCGTTCGAATCAAGCGACCTCGCAATCTCCTCCGTCTCCTCGGCGTCGCCGAGAATACCGAGCTCGTCACGCAACCACTGGACGGCCGCGCCCGCGATGAAGACCGAACCCTCCAGCGCATAGGCGGCCTCTCCCTTCGCTCCTGCCGCCACGGTTGTGAGCAAGCCCCGGCTCGATGGCACGACCTGGTCGCCCGTATGGACGAGCAGGAAAGCGCCCGTTCCGTATGTGCACTTCCCCAAGCCCGCTTCCCAGGCGCCCTGTCCGTACAAAGCCGACTGTTGATCGCCCATCACGCCCGCCACCGGCGCCTCGAACCCGACCGCGTCTCCCTGCGTCATCCCGAACACGCTTCCGGACGGAAGGACCTCTGGAAGGACCGCCAGGGGAACTCCCAGAATATCGCAGAGCTCCGGATCCCAGCGCAGCTCGTCTATACGGTAGAGCTGTGTGCGCGAGGCGTTCGTCGGTTCCGTGGCGTGTAGGCGCTCGCCGCTGAGCTTCCAGAGCAGCCAGCTGTCGATCGTGCCGACCGCCAGCTCTCCCGCTTCAGCTCGGGGTCTCGCTCCGGGTACGTGCTCCAGCAACCACGCGACCTTGGTCCCTGAGAAATACGGGTCGATGACCAACCCCGAACGCTCGCGAATCAGAGGCGCGTGGCCGGCCGCCTCCAGCTCGCGAGTTTGTGGCGCGGTCCGCCGGTCCTGCCAGACGATCGCCCGGTGGACGGGTTCTCCGCTCTCGCGATCCCAGAGCACTACGGTCTCGCGTTGGTTCGTGATCCCGACTGCGGAAATTTCTCCCACATCGCGGCCAGCCGCAGCGAGCGCACCGCGCACCGTTTCCTGAACCGAGCTCCAGATGTCCTCGGGATCGTGCTCCACCCAGCCGGGCTGGGGATAGAACTGCTGGATCTCACGGTAGGCTCGGCCGACGATCCGGCCATCCCGATCGATCGCCAGTGCCGTAGTCCCCGTCGTCCCCTGGTCGATCGATAGGATAGTACTCATCGTCGGCCGCCGACCTCAGTCACTCGGAGCACTCTCCTCTTTTCTTGCGGCTCTCCGAAAGCGCCGCCAGCGACTCGCGATATGGCGGCCGGAAGATCCCTTTCTCTGTGATCAAGCCGGCGATGAGCCGCGCCGGTGTCACGTCGAAGGCCTCCGAGAACACCGCCACATCATCCGGCGCCGTCTGCCGGCCAAAGCCGCGAGACAACTCCTCAGCGGCCCGCTCCTCGATCCGTATCTCCTCACCGGAAGACAGCGTCAGATCGAACGTAGACGTTGGAGCCGCGACGTAGAACGGGATCCCATGGTGAGCCGCCGCGATCGCCAGCGCATACGTGCCGATCTTGTTCGCCACATCCCCGTTGGCGACGATCCGGTCCGCACCGACGATGACGACGTTGACGCCCAACCGGTGCATCGCCGCCGCTGCCGCGCCATCCGCAACCAGCGTAACATCCAGACCCGCGCGGCCAAGTTCCCAAGCCGTGAGGCGGCTCCCCTGTAAGAGCGGTCGCGTCTCGGTCGCCACGATCTTCACTCTCAGCCCGCGCTCCGCCGCGAGATAGAGCGGGGCGAGCGCCGTCCCTATCCCGCCGGTTGCCAGCGCGCCGGCGTTGCAGTGGGTGAGGACTGTGGATCCCTGATCCAGCAGCGGCAAGCCGTGCTCGCCGATTTGGCGGCACATCTCTCGATCCTCCTCGAGGATCGCCGTGGCTTCGGCGCGCATTTTACGCCACAGCTCAACGTTCGTGGCGGCGGGTAGCTCGGTCGCAAGAGCAGCGACCCGATCGACGGCCCACTTCAGGTTGGCCCCCGTTGGTCGCGCAGCACGCAGCTGATCCGCGTGCCTCATCAGACGCGCGCGGAGCTCGGGCTCGGACAGATCGAGGTATGGCTTCAGCGATGCGACGAGCCCCATCGCGCCGGCGATACCGATCGCCGGTGCGCCCCGCACTCTCAGAGCTCGTATCGCCTCGACCAGATCATCGATCTGAACCAGATCGACCTCACGGTATTCTGTAGGGAGAAGCGTCTGATCGATGATGCGAACGGAATCACCGTGCCAGCGAACAGCGCGCGGGATCTCGATGCTCACGGCGTCTTTTTGAGCTTCACAACATTTCCGAAGGCGTACCGATACCCGAATCGGCGAAACAACACGAGGAGTAGCTGGATGGGCAGGCCCATGACGTTGAAGTAGTCACCCTCGATGCGCTCGACGATCGCCGCGCCGAAACCCTGGATGCCATAGGCGCCCGCTTTATCCATGGACTCGCCCATCGCAACGTACTGGGCGCATTCGTCAGGATCAAGCGAGCGAAACCAGACTCGCGTCGACTCGACAGCGCTTTCTATGCGGTCGGGATTCGCCACGGCGATCCCCGTGTAGACGGTGTGCTCATCCCCAGCCAACCGCGCAACCATCTCGATCGCCTCGCGCTCCGACCCCGGCTTGCCAAGAACCTCACCTTGGTGGACGACCAGGGTGTCGCACCCGACGGAGAGCGCATCCCACTCCACCGTGGCGCCTGCCTTGAGTCGGGCGAGGCGCTCCGCCGCCGCCGGCGGCGCTTCACCCGGTTCCACCAACTCATCGACGTCGGCCGCGCGCACAGAGTGATCGAGCCCCAACCGCTTCAGGATCTCAGCGCGTCGCGGTGAGCGCGATGCAAGTATCAAGTGTGGCGGACGCTCTCCCGTCAGAGGGCTCTCCCTTCCTTAGCCAGAACGCCGAAGGCTTCGCCGCTTAGAATTTTCGCAAGAGAATCCCGTCTCTGGACATACGAGCCGAGTCGAGAGCCCCGAGAGCATGGCCAACGGCGAGCATGTAGCGGTCGGAACGCTGTTCGACGTCCGTGTAGAGAGATAGCGATAGGTTGCTGAAGAGGTACTCCTCGGAATTGATATCGAGCTCCCTCACCTTCAGCACGCCGCTCAGCGCGCGCGCCAGGACGAGCTCGCCGGCGACGAGCACCGGGTCGCCGTGCATGAGGAGCGCAGCGCTTGGACTGTCGCCTGCCGAATCACCTCCGGTCACGCGACCGACGCGCATGAACCCGTAGCGGTCCACGGCGTAGACGTAGCGACCAGGGCGCAGGCGTTGTACTGTCTCGGCCGACAGCACGGGGTTACCGATCCAGCGGCCCACCAGCTGTTGGAAATCCCGATAGCGATGTTGGAGTGCGATCTCGCCTTCTTTGTTTGGGAAGAGGACACCTTCATTTTCGCGCTGCAGCCACTCAACCAGGGATGGTCCAGGAACGAAGCCGAGGACTCCGTCGGCGACGCTGTCTATCCCGATCTCGCTGTTTCGATCCAGAAGTCTGAGATAGCCTTCGCGTCCCCTTATCACATCGGCGGGCGGCAGCGCGTAGATGTCGAAGGCGGGATCGAGCTCGTAGTCGCTGGCCTGAGGTGCGCGCGGATCCGGTCTCCCGCTATCGACGGCGGCCAGGTAACGGGCGACGGCCTTGCTGTAACTCGCCAGCGGACCGCTCGCCCGCTCGGTCACGCCGGTCAGCTGGGCGCGCTTCGCCCAAAGAAGCCAGCGATGCTCCTGTATCGTGAAGACCTGCACGTAGGCCGGCTCGCCAACGAGTGTGCCCCTGATGAAGCGACCGAGATAGCCAGGCGGAACTTCGTGCGACAGGTGCGACAGGGTATCCGAGGGTTGGATGTCCTCCAGCGCGACGCCTCCCGTCGGCAGTCTCAGCCGGCTGACGATGCGGCGCGCGGCTCTAGGATTGGGGGCGATGATACGAAGGGTGGTTTCCACGAGGCGCAACGTGTCCGGGAGATCCGACGACAGATCGAGGGGGCCGAGCACGAAGAAACCGGAATCGGTAGGAAGATGTCGATTCAGCGTCGCGACGGCCGCGTGCTGCCAGACGGACCCTGCCACGAAGGGGATGGCATTGGGGTCCCAAGAAGTCTGGGCTGTCGCGAGCTGGGGAGGCGAGCTGGCGATGAGCAGGGCGATGAAGCCCGGAAGAGCTGGCGGGATTCTCAACGCGATCAGTCCCTTTCGAGTAAGAGTGTCACAGGTCCATCGTTGACCAAGTCGACTTCCATCATCGCACCGAATACACCGGTAGCGACGGGGATCGTTCCCTGGCGCAGGAGATCCACGAATCGATGGTAGAGCCCCTCCGCTGAGGAGGATTCGGCTGCATCCACGAACGAGGGCCGGCGCCCTTTGCTGACGTCGCCGTAGAGCGTGAATTGTGAAACCACCAGAAATTCGCCGCCCGCCTCGTCGATAGGAAGGTTCATCTTCCCCTGGGCGTCGGGAAACAGGCGCAAGCCGCGGACTTTCTCGGCCATCCAGGCGAGCGCGGCATCGCTTTCGCCGGCTCGAAACCCGACTAGCAGCGCGTAGCCGCGTCCAATGGAGCCGACGACCTCGCCATCGACGCGAACCTCGGCTCGGGAGACTCGTTGGAGGACTATGCGCACTTTTTGGCTTCGGCGCGACGACCGGTTATAAAGGCGCGTTGCAGCCGCTCACTCTACGGTGACACTCTTGGCTAGATTGCGCGGCTGGTCAACGTTGCAGCCCCTAAGAACGGCGATGTGGTAGGCTAGCAACTGCAGCGGAACCACGGTGAGCACAGGCTGCAGCATCTCGCGGGTCCGCGGAACTTTGATGATGTGGTCGGCGAGCCCGGACAGCTCACCATTCCCTTCGGTCGTAATTGCGATCACGCGCCCGCCTCGCGCCTTCACCTCTTCAATATTCGAGAGGACTTTCGTGTATACGCTATCACGGGGCGCGATGACGACGACCGGCATATTCTCATCGATCAGGGCAATCGGGCCATGCTTCATCTCGGCCGCCGGGTATCCCTCGGCGTGGATGTAGCTGATCTCCTTCAGCTTGAGCGCGCCCTCGAGCGCGACCGGGAAATTGTAGCCACGGCCCAGGTACAGAAAGTTTGGATGCTCGTGGTACAGCTCGGCCAGCTCGCGGATCTCGTCGCTGCGATCGATGATCTCCTTGATCTGCATCGGTAACTTCCGCAGCGCCTCGACGATCTCGCGGCCCTGGAGCACTGACATGTTACCCCGCCCGAGATAAAGACCCAGCAGCGCCAGCGCGACGACCTGAGATGTGAACGCCTTGGTGGAGGCTACGCCGATCTCGGGACCCGCGTGCAGGTAGACACCGCAGTCGGATTCCCGGGCGATGGTCGAGCCGACGACATTGACGATGCTAACGCCTCGGGCTCCGTGTCGCTTCCCCTCACGCAGCGCCGCCAGAGTATCCGCTGTCTCGCCCGACTGGGAGATCGCGATGACCAGCGAGCGATCATCCAGCACCGGGTTGCGGTAGCGGAATTCAGAAGCGTACTCGGTCTCGACAGGTATGCGCACGAACTCCTCGAGCATGTACTCGCCGATCAGGGCGGCATGCCAGGAGGTGCCGCACGCGGTGAAGATGATGTGATTGAAGCGATCGACTTCCTCGGGCGGCAGACAATTGCGAAGACCGCCCAGGCGCGCCGTCCCCTCCTCCTCGAGCAGGCGGCCCCGCATCGTGTCCTCAACCGAGTGAGGTTGCTCGATGATCTCCTTGAGCATGTAATGCGCGTGGCCGCCGCGTTCGATCTTGTCCAGATCCCACGAGACCTCGCTCACCTCTTTGATCAACGGTTGGCCCTTGAGGTCGAGCGTCTGGTAGCCATCCCGAGTCAGAACCGCCACCTCGCCATCGTCGAGATAGACGACGTTGCGCGTGTAGGCGACGACCGCCGCCGCGTCTGAAGCGACGAAGTACTGACCGTCATCTCCGATGCCGAGAAGCAGCGGCGAACCCAGCCTGGCCGCCACCACTTTCTCCGGATCTCGACTCGATACCACGGCGATCCCGTACGTCCCCTCCACTTGAGCCAGCGCCGCGGCCACGGCCTGCTCGAGGCTGTCCGCATACATCTCGTCGATCAAGTGAGCGAGGACCTCGGTATCAGTCTCGCTGCGGAAGACGTGACCGAGCTCCCGGAGCTTGAGCCGTAGAGCGCCCGCGTTCTCGATTATGCCGTTGTGAACGACCGCGATCTCATCGCGACCGTCGTGGTGAGGATGAGCGTTCGGCGTGGTGGGGGCGCCGTGGGTGGCCCATCGCGTATGCGCGATACCGACGGTGCCCAACGGCATGTTGCCGTCGATCGACTCGACGAGCGCGTTCAGCTTGCCCGCTCGCTTACGAGTGTGCAGACTGCCGTCTGCCGCAATCGTCGTCAAGCCGGCGGAGTCGTAGCCGCGATACTCGAGCCGGCGAAGCCCCTCAATGAGAAGCGGCGCCGCTTCGATCTTTCCTATGTAGCCTACGATTCCACACATTTGCTCAACACTCCCCTACACGCCCAGCTCGCGCTCCGAACGAGGATCACACACCTCAAGCGCCTCCGCCCTCTTGGATGATCCTCTTGCTCACCTCAATGAGCTCCAGAATCCGCGCCTCATCGGACTCGAGGCCCTCGGCGATAAGACGCACGATCGGCTCCGTACCCGAGGGTCTGATGTGTAGCCAAAGGCTCTCCGACGCCCAACGAAGATAAAGCCCATCGCGCCGATCCACCTCAGCGTTCGGGAACGACTTCTGAATGTCGCCGGCCAGCCGGTCGAGTTCAAGCTCCGAGCGCGGGACCCGATCTTTCACGATGTGGAACTGTGGGTATTCCGCGACGATTTCCCCGATTCCGGCGTCACCTTCGGCCAGGAGTTGCAGGATCAGTGCCATCGCGAGCGGCGCGTCCCGCGTGTGGTGCAGGGCCGGGAGGATTACCCCACCGTTCCCCTCCCCACCAATCACGGCGGCCTTCTCGCGCATAGCAACGGCCACGTGCGCTTCCCCTACCGGCGCCCGGTACAGTTCAACGCCCGCGCGCGCAGTCACCTCCTCGACGATCTGGCTGGTGGACAAGTTGGTCACCACCGGACCCGGCCGGTGTGACAGAACCAGCCGCGCCGCCAGGGCCAGAGTGTAGTCCTCCCCGATCGCCCTGCCCCGACCATCCACCAGCGCCAGCCGGTCCACATCGGGATCAACCGCCATACCCAAC
The DNA here is from genome assembly GCA_947581815.1 of Candidatus Indicimonas acetifermentans. Taxonomy (GTDB): domain Bacteria; phylum Gemmatimonadota; class Gemmatimonadetes; order Palauibacterales; family KS3-K002; genus Indicimonas; species Indicimonas acetifermentans. The sequence continues at coordinate 22,581 of CANPVX010000002.1, forward strand.
TGGGCGCCTTCGCGCCTGACAACCTCGCACAGCCTCTCGAGATTCCGGGCGACGGGTTCGGGGTCGCGTGTGAAACGCCCGTCGGGCTCGAACTCGACCTCGGCGACGCGGCAACCCAGCCGCTCCAGCAGGCCCGGAAGGATCACGCCGCCGGCTCCCCGGCCGGCATCGACGGCGACGCTTATCGAGCGGGCTGCGATCGCCTCCTGATCGATCAGATCGAGAGCGAGGATCCGCTCGATGTGACGATCGACCGACCCAGTGACCTGGTCTCGGGCCCCGAAGCCATCCCAGTCAGAATAGCCGGGCAGGCGGCCTTCGCGCAGACCCGCAAGGAATTCGGATCCTTGCTCCGGCGTCAAGAACGCGCCCTCAGAGCTCGCCAGCTTGAGCGCGTTCCACTCCCGCGGGTTGTGGCTGGCGCTGATCACGATTCCGCCGCCGAGACCCCGCTCCTCGATCTCCAGCAGCGCGGTCGGTGTCGGGACGAGGCCGAGGTCGCAGACGCGACATCCCACGGACGCCAGCCCGGCAGCCGCAGCGTCGAGGAGCGCCGGGCCGCTGGGGCGCGAGTCGCGCGCCAGGACCAGATCGCGACCCCAACCTTGGCCCTGCACGTAGGAGCCGAACGCCGCAGCGAACCGCGCCACCCTATCGGGTGTCAGGTCGACGCCGACTCGGCCTCGGATGCCCGAGATGCTGACGATCAATCCTTCTGGGAACATGTCCACTCGAACCGGCTCTTCTAAATAGATAGAGCGAAGGTGCTGTCGGTAGCGCGGGGGGCGAGGGGGCCAGCGCAGAGACCTGTAAATAGACTTGAAAGTGGCGACCGATTCAAGGGGATTCGCTCGCTGGACGCCGAACCGCGAGCGGGGTACACTTGTGTAGTCTTCATGATAACCGTCTTCTGTCGGCGTCCCGCGCGCGCCCCAGAGGCATATGAAATGGATAGACGATGAAGTCCGATAGAGAATTCCGTTTCGCGACCCTGGCCGTCCACGCCGGCCAAGACCCCGATCCGACCACCGGCGCCGTGATGCCGCCGATCTATCAGACGTCGACCTACGCTCAGGAATCGTTCGGAGTTCACAAGGGTTACGACTATTCACGCGGCGCAAACCCCACGCGTAGCTTCTTGGAGAAGAACGTAGCGGCTCTGGAGGGCGCAGTGTATGGAGCCGCGTTCGCTTCCGGCCTCGCATCGATCGAGGCGATGATCAAACGCTACTCGGTCGGAGATCACATCATCAGCGGCGCGAATGTGTATGGCGGCACCGACCGTATGTTCAGACAGGTCTTCGCCAAGCTCGGGCTGGAGTTTTCGTTCGTCGATACGCGCGACCCCGACAAGATCAGCGAAGCGGTCAGAGCCGAGACGCGACTGATCCTCGTCGAGACGCCTACAAACCCGCTGATGCACATCACGGATATCGCCGTCGCGGCGGAGATCGCGCACGACGCGGGCGCGTTGCTGATGGTCGACAACACTTTCGCCACGCCTTACTTCCAGCGGCCGCTGGAGCTCGGCGCGGACGCTGTGATGCACTCCAGCACCAAGTACCTAAACGGGCATAGCGACGTGATCGGCGGGATCGTCGTCACGTCCAACGAGGAGGTCGCCGAACACCTGCACTTCATGCAGAAAGCGACCGGGGGCGTCCCGGGTCCGTTAGATTGCTGGCTCGTGCTTCGCGGGACCAAAACGCTCCACACGCGGATGGAGGCGCACCAGCGCAACGCTCTTAGGATAGCAGAGTGGCTGGAAGGCGACGAGCGCGCGGCCGATGTCTTCTATCCCGGGCTTCCATCCCACCCACAGCACGAGCTGGCCAAGAAGCAGATGAGCGGCTTTTCTGGAATGGTCTCCGTCGAGCTCGGTACCCGCGGGCGGGCCGAGGAATTCGCCCGCGAGACACGTGTATTCTCCCTGGCGGAGAGCCTCGGCGGCGTCGAGAGCTTGATCAGCCACCCCGCATCTATGACTCACGCCGCGGTTTCGGAAGAGCACCGGGCCGAGCTCGGCATAACTGAGGGCCTGGTTCGCCTCTCGATCGGTATCGAGGATATCGAAGACCTGATTGACGATCTGGATCGGGCTCTACCCGCCGCCTGAGCGCGTGCGCGAGCTCGGATTGAACACAAGATGAACCGGCCATGAAGCTACTCGTGATCGGCTCGGGCGGCCGCGAGCACACACTCGTTTGGAAACTCCGACAGGAAGAACCCGACGCGCAGATATTCGCCGCGCCGGGGAACGGCGGGACGATGTCACTCGCCGAGTCCGTGGCTCTGACGGTGGACCAGATTGATGGGCTCGCCGATTTCGCGGAGTCGCGACAGATCGATCTCACGGTGGTCGGACCCGAGGCGCCGCTCGCGGCTGGGATCGTCGACCTGTTTCAGGAGCGCGGCCTGGCGATCTTCGGCCCGTCCAAGGCGGCCGCCGAGATCGAGAGCTCAAAAGCCTTCGCTAAGGAGGTGATGCAGAAGGCTGGAATCCCGACCGCGCCACATCGCACGTTCAACGACTTCCCAGAGGCGCAAAGCTACATCCGCGAACGTGGCGCTCCTATCGTCGTGAAAGCTTCGGGTTTGGCCGCCGGCAAAGGCGCTATCGTCTGCCGGACTGCAGACGAGGCCGTCGACGCCGCTCGATCGATGTTGATCGAGCAGCGCTTCGGCAGCGCCGGCGCGACCGTCGTAGTGGAGGACTTTCTCAGCGGCGAGGAGCTCTCCGTCCTTGTCATCACCGATGGCGAGGCCGCCCAGCCGCTCGCCGCCTCCCAGGACCATAAGCCGATCGGCGAAGGCGACGCCGGACCCAATACCGGCGGGATGGGCGCATACGCTCCGGTCTCGATCGCCGACGACAGCATGATCGCTCGAGTGATGGAGACCATCGTACTCCCCACCCTCGCCGAGATGAAGACGCAGGGTCGAACCTACCGCGGTGTGCTCTATTGCGGACTGACCGTCGTCGAGGGAGAGCCATTCGTCATCGAGTTCAATTGTCGGTTCGGCGATCCCGAGACCCAGGCCGTCCTGCCGATCACGGACAGCCCGCTGCTGCCGGTTTTCGGGCGCATCGCTCGAGGAGAGACGATCGAAGATCTGAGATTGGCCACAACCTCGCGATCCGCCGTCTGCACCGTGCTGGCATCTGCGGGCTACCCCGGATCGTATTCGAAGGGACACACGATCCTCATCCCCGAGTCGATTCAAGATGACCCCGGTCTGCTGGTATTCCACGCGGGCACAGCTCTCGACCCCGAGGGAGGCATGATCACGGCAGGGGGCCGGGTGCTCAGCGTCGTCGGCCTGGGAGCAAACGCGACCGAAGCTGCACGTAAGTCGAAGGAAGCGGCCGAGGCCATCCAGTTCGAGGGGAAATACTTCCGCCGCGACATCGGATTTCGTGAAATAGAGCGCGAGCGCTCGCGCTAACCGTGCCGGAGCTACCCGAAGCCGAGACGATCGCCCGCGGCCTCCACAGCCGCATGGCGGGTCAAGTCGTGCGCCGCGTGCGTGTGCACCGCGATGAGGTCGTCGAACCGCTCAGGCCCCGCACGTTCGTGCGCAGGCTCACGGGCCGACGCATCCTTTCAGTGGGCCGGCGGGCGAAGTGGATCACCGCCGAGCTCGACGACGGAAGCCGCTGGGTCACTCAGCTGCGCATGACCGGTCGGTTCAGCTGGGAACCACCCGGCGCGCTGCGCTCCGCTCCCCACCTCGCCGCCAGCCTGCTCGTGGAAGGTCGCCGCGAATCCGGGATTGTACGCTTTTTCGATGTTCGCCGGTTCGGTCGCATGTGGGTGCTCCCCGAAACGGAGTGGGCGGACATCGACTCCAGGCTTGGAATCGAGCCGCTCTCCCCTCAGTTCACGCCCGAGCGCCTGGCCGAGCGCTTCACTCGCTCGCGTGCCCCTATACGCAACGCCCTACTCGATCAGCGGCGCATCGCCGGTATCGGCAACATCTACGCGAACGAGGTCTGCCATCTGGCCCGGCTCGATCCGCGTCGACCGTCGCTTAGCCTGGGCGCGAGCGAAATCGAACGCCTCCACTCCGCGATTCGGTCGGTTTTGGCCAGGGCTATAGCGCGCCAGGGCACCTCGTTCAGCGACTACCGGAGCGTGGCTGGCGAGGAAGGAGAGTTTCAAAACGAGCTGGCGGTTTACGGCCGGGCCGGTGAAGCGTGCCCGCGCTGTGGAGAAGAGATCGCAAGGGTAGTCATGGCCGGCAGGTCGGCTTTCCTCTGCTCCACCTGCCAGCGCTGAGTTGAAGCGTCCCGCCTAAAGATTATAGACAAACAAAAAAACATGAGGGGCCGCGGCCAAGGCCGACGACCCCATCACGTTTGCGGAGCAAGGTGGGAATAGGATAGGGTGGACCGCCTTTCAGCAGTCCCGTTGCGGAGTTCCCCCTAACTCAATTCTTAGATGCACCACCTAACCTCAGGGTTGCACCTCCCTGGCTGTCATTCCGAAGACTTTCTTCTAGAGATCGATGAGGCGGGCGCCGGGCCGTTTCCCCGCTTCCAGCGTCAAGATCGCGGTGGACACAGGGTTGTCGAACCGCCGGTGTCCGGCGCTGCCGGGATTGATCACCAGCGCTTCACCTGCCCGCTCGATGAGTTGCCGGTGCGTATGCCCGTAAACGATGACCGAAAATCCGGGATAGGCTTCGATCAGATTCGAAACTTTCGGCGAGCCCCACTGGTGTCCGTGTATGACGGCGATCTTGTGGTTCAGCCGCTCGAGCTCGAGGGTCTCGGGCGCCTCCGCTCTGATCTCCAAACCATCGACGTTCCCGTAGACGGCGTGCACCGGTGCAATCACCTCGAGCTCCGTTAGAATCGCTTCATCCCCCACATCCCCAGCGTGGAGGATCTCATCGACGCCATCGAACGCCGCGTACACCTCGCTACGCAGCAGACCGTGCGTATCGGAGATCAGACCTATCCGAAGGACCTGGCTCACTCGCCTTGCCAGCGCGGCCCGAGATCGTGCTCTACGTCCATATGGTCCAAGATCCGGGCAACGACGAAGTCCACCAGGTCGTCGATGCCTGCGGGATTCGCGTAGAATCCGGGTGCCGCCGGCATCACGATGGCGCCCGCCTGTGTGACAGTCAGCATATTGCGAAGGTGGATCTCCGAGAGCGGGGTCTCTCGTGGCACGAGGACCAGACGGCGGCGTTCCTTCAGGGCAACGTCCGCGGCGCGCTCGATCAGCGAGCGCGAGTTACCGTTGGCGATCGCCGACAGAGTCCCCATGGAGCACGGGCAGATCGCCATCCCGCGCGAGCGCGCGGAGCCGGAGGCGGGCTTGGCACCGCGATCCGAGTCGTCAGCGAGCTGCACCCGACCCCAATCACCTGGAATTCGCTCGCGCAGCGCGGCCTCGTCCTCGATCCCCGTCTCGAGCCTCAGCAACCGCCATCCATGGCTCGAAATGATCAAGAACGTGGGGACCCGGAGATCGACCAGGGCGCGTATCAAGCGCACCGCGTACGGCGCGCCCGAGGCTCCCGTGACGCCCAGGACGAGAGGAGCATTCGTATCACGCACGGCACCCTCCAATCTTCGGTTCAGCGCAGAACTCGATCGAGCACGATGAACGCGCAGAACACGGCTGAGATCAGAGCGTTCACGTTGAAGAACGCCGCGTTCAGACGCGAGAGATCGTCCGGCCGGACTAGCGAGTGCTCGTATACGAGTGCCACAGCGACCACGGCCACGCCGACGAAGTAGAGCGCACCCACCTCCGTGAACGAGAGGCCAGCGGCCAGCAGACTGAGAACGGCCAGCGCTTGAAACAGACGGGAGTACCAGATCGCTTTTCGCATGCCGTAGCGAGCGGGGATGGAGTGGAGCCCCTCCGCCCGGTCTACGTCCACATCCTGAAGTGCGTAAAGCACATCGAATCCGGCGACCCAAAACCCCACCGCCAATGCCAGAAGCGGCAGAAGGTACCACGGATCGCTCCAGCGACCCGACACGGCCAGGTAGGCGGCGGCAGGCGCGATACCGTCAGCTATGCCCAGGCCGACGTGGGTCAGAACGGTGTAGCGCTTGAGGTAGCTGTAGGTGAGTAACACCGCGAGTGCCACCGGCGACAGCGCCAGTACAAGCGGGTTTAGCATGGCCGCTGCGAAGAAAAAGACCGCGCTCGCCGCTACGATCGAGAACTTCGCCTCTTTGACCGACAGGCGGCCCGAAGGCAGTTCGCGCCGGGCGGTCCGAGGGTTCCGCGCATCGAAATCCCTGTCGACGACTCGATTGTGCGCCATGGCCGCGAAGCGGGCGGCCGTGAACGCAACCACGATCCAGATCGCCTGGCCCACCGTCACAGGGAACTTGTAGGAAGCCAGCGCTGCCCCAACCACAGCGAACGGCAAGGCGAACGCGGTATGGGGCAACCTGACGAGGTTGCTATACAGGAAAATCCTGCTCGTCCCGCCGATCGTTTGCGGTTCGGACACCGGTTCGTCTCGAAGATGAGCTGCGTGCTGTCTAGAGGTGTGAGTCTAAGCTCGTGGAGTCGCTGTGCCAACCGGCTAGGTTCCGAGGGTGCGGACGGAGCCCCCTCGATAGGCGATACAGGCGGCGAAGCCCATGAGCAACCCTTCGGCAAGCCAAAGCACGTACTTGAACTCAGCGGCGCCGCTCGTCGCCAGCGACAGCTGCCGCTGCAGATCTACGCCCCGGAAGAGAACCGTGGCTGTCGGAGCCGCGCGCAGAAAATCGAAGAGCGACATGGAAGGCGGTATGCCGGTGCTGGCTAGCCAGAAGATCAAGTGGATGAGCAAATACGCCGCGAAGCTCACGCCGAAGATATACCCGTAGCTCCAGCGCGGAGGTTGGCGATGACGCGCCGACGAAGGTGCAGCCGCCGCTTCGCCGACGACTACGCCGAGCGCCAGGGGCTCGAGGGCCAGGACCCATATCCAAGTCCGGAGGACACCCGTCACCACCGCTATCGCCAGAGCCACCATCGTGCCGATGTAGAGCCCGCGCATGACAGTCTCTGACGCCGCCAGAATCTGCGCCCCAGAGGAGGCTTCCGAAGTCCGCCCCAGCTCTTCGCTAGCCAGTGGTAGCCGCCTCGATATCGCTGGACATATCCGTGTCGACTGCCTGGGCCGGGTGACCGCTCACATCTCCCTCCCCCTTCCCGTCACCCGCTGCGCCGTCGTCGAATTCGGGCAAATCGTCGACCGTGAACCGCTGGGCGTAGCTGGCCAGCTCCGCCGCCGAGATGTTGAGTGCGTTGACCGCGGCGGCGATCTCCTCGGTTGAAGCGCTCTGTTCCTGCATGCCGGCGGCCAGCTCCTCCATCGCGGCGGCGAATTCCGAGAACGTGTCCGCCACCGAGCTGAGCTGCTCAGCGGTACCACTCACACTAGCGTCTACGCTGGCGCTAGCCTCGGAGACCCGGATCGCCCACTTTTCGCCTTCCCCCATCGCCTGGGCCACCTGGTTGAACTCTTCATCCATCGAGTCCACCACGGACCCGATCGACTCCGTCGCCTGCTGGGTCTCGCCGATCGCGGCTTGGGCCGCCTCCAACTGACCCAGCACTGCGTTGGTCGTGTCCTGGGCCCGATCCGCGGCATCGCCCGCCTGCGTCGCCAGTTTGCGGATCTCTTCCGCCAGCACGGCGAAGCCTCGAGCCTCCCCGCCCGCGCGCGCCGCCTCGATTGCCGCGTTCAGCGCCAGCAGGTTGGTGCGTCGGGCGAACTGTTGGATCAGATCGACGAATTCGCCAAACTGACGCGACGCGTTCATGAACTCGAGCAGGCGTGATGTGGCCAGCGAGGCGCGCTCGGTCATGTGCTCGACCTGCTGACGCCCCTCTCGCAGGCGCTCGCGATTCGCTTCGGACAACTCGCGAAGCTGGCGGCTCCGCCCCGTGGCCTCCTCCGCTCCCAGAGCCAGCTCGCGTGCGACGCCGCCGAGGGTCTCCATGCCGCCACTGATTTTCTGAATCGTATCGGAATGCCGCGAAGCGCTCTCGGTCAGCTTGGTCAGAGTGCCTGTCATCTCCTCGGTGCCGGCTGATAGCTGCTGAACTGCGCTGGCGATCTCGTGACTGCGAGACCGAGTATGGAAGCTCGCTTCGCGAATAGACGTGACCAGGTCGCGCAGCCGGTCGACCATCCCTTGCACCGCCACACACAGCCTCACAACTTCACCCGAGCCGACTGCGGCGACCTGGATCCTCAAATCGCCAGCCCCCACCTTGTCCGCCGCCGAAGCGAGCGATCTGACAGGGAGGCTGATCTCCCGCGCAACCCACGCCCCAGCACCTGCCACGCCGAGTACGCCGATCAGGAGAGCGATGACGACGCCAGCCACGATGGCGCGGCGCGCCGCGATCAATAGACTGTTGGCTCCTTTCTCCGGCATCCAAGACACTACGGACCAGCGGCCATCCACCGCAGTGCTCACGATACCGATCACCCCCTCGCCGCCCTCGCCCCGTGCTTGCGCCATATCCCCCGTCCGGAGGTTATCCGGCTCGGCATAGGGCGTCAGAAGATGCTCTGGGTGGGGATCCGCAATGATGAGTCCGCGCTCATCGATGACCTGAATGTACCCGCCCTCCTGGGCGAGCTCCATCAAATCATCGTTGACGTGACCGATATGAAAGACCGCCTTCACCACGCCAACGACCGATTCTCCTGGACCCGGGACCGACATCGACAGCGAAAGAGCGATCGAAGCGGCCGACTCGTCGAGCTCGACTTCGGACAAGTGAGCCCCCTCCGAGAACGCAGTCTGCCACCACTCTTCATCGCGCTGAACGAAATCTGATGTGCGTCCGCTTGACGCGACGACAAAGCCGTTGCGATCCGTCACGAAGACCTCCGCGAATAGACCGCTATCTACGAGATCACGTAGATAATCGTCGGTCTCGGCCTTGGTGCTTAACCGGCGCTCGCTCTCCATGCGACGCTCGAGCTCGTCAATCGCCAGCCGATCGAGGCCCAGCTGACGCGCTCTGCGGCCGCCCGAGATGGCGGCGTCGACTATCGAGGGAGTGAGGGTCAGAATCTCAACCTGGGAGTGAGCGTGCTGAACGGTGGCCTCGACGACGCTAGCGGCCGCATGGCTGCGCTCGGCCAGCTCGCGTCGCACCTGTGGGTCGACCAGCCGTTCCGCGGCGCCCCAGGCGAGGGCCGCAAAGGCGACGATCACGACCACGAGTGCTACTCCGCCTACCACAAAGAGAATCCGGCGGAGGTCGGCGACCTTCAAATCGGCCGACTGGGCCAAGACTGACCTCCAGCTATTTTCGGGTGGTTATGCCGACAGAACGGAGGGGAGGGATAACCAAATGCTGCGTAATAGTTTGTGGCGTTAGGTGCTTTTAGTCAAGTCGATGGACAGCTGGGGCCAGATTTCGTCGATCCTCCGGCGTGTCTCGTCATCCATAACGATCTTGTCGGGCCACTCGCGGTTGAACCCCTCCTCGGGCCATTTACGCGTGGCATCGATGCCCATCTTGCTGCCGTACGTGAAGCCTCTGGAGGAATGGTCCAGCACGTCCATCGGCCCCATGCTGAACTGGATATCCCGTTGAGGATCGATGTTGTTCAGCGCTACCCACCAGGTCTCCCTGACGTCTCGAACGTTGGTGTCTTTGTCGACGACGATGATCACCTTCGCCAGCGACATGAGCCCCTGGCCCCAAAGTCCGTTGATCACCTTCCTAGCTTGCCCGGGGAACTGCTTGTCGATGCTGACGAATACGAGGTTGTGGAAGATTCCCTCGGGTGGCATGTGGTAGTCGACCACTTCGGGCAGGGTCATCCGGAGAAGAGGCAGGAAGATGCGCTCGGTCGCGTGACCGAGATAGTAGTCCTCCATCGGCGGGCGGCCGACGATCGTCGCCGGGTAGAGAGCGTTCTCCCGCCGGGTCACCGCCTCCACATGTACGCATGGGTAGTAGTCCGCCAGTGAATAAAAGCCCGTGTGGTCGCCGAAGGGCCCCTCGAGAACGAGCTCCTCGCCGGGGTCGATGTAACCCTCGATCACGATCTCAGCCTCCGCCGGCACCGGAAGCTCCGAGGTCAGCGCCCGCGCCAGCCTCACCGGCGACGATCGCAAGAAACCGGCGAACACGAACTCGTCGACCTGCGGTGGGAGTGGCGCGCTGGCCGCGTACATGGTAGCCGGGTCGGCGCCCAGCGCGATGACGACGGGCATGCGCTCACCGCGCTCCGCCATCGCTCGCCAGTGATGCGCTCCGACCTTGTGCCGCTGCCAGTGCATCGCCAGCCGCCTCTCGTCCAAGATCTGGATCCGGTACAGCCCCGCGTTCAGGATCCCTGTCTGCGGGTGGCGGGTGATCACCAGAGGGAGCGTGATGTAAGATCCTCCGTCCTGAGGCCAGCACTTCAGGTGGGGAATGCGCGTCACGTCCGCCTCGGTATCTCTCTGTACGATCTTCTGGCAGGGTGGCGAGCCGCGATAGGCCCGGGGGGGATACTTCGTCACTTCAGCCAGCTTCGGCAGCATCGCGATCTTATCGACCAGCTTCTCGGGAACCTGAATCTTGAACATGTCCTCGATCCGCCGCCCGATCGAGTCCAGGTCCTCCACGCCGAGAGCCATGGCCATCCGCCGATAGCTTCCGAACAGATTAATGGCAACCGGCAACTCGCTCCGCTCCCCATCCAGAAGCGTCACGTTCTCGAACAGGAGGGCCGGACCGCCGCCCGGACTCTTCATGCAACGGTCTGCGATCTCCGTTATCTCACGGTCGACCGAGACCGGATGGGAGATGCGGACGAGCTCGCCATGCGCCTCGAGGTCCTCGATGAACTCGCTGAGTTTGTCGTACGCCATCGGCCCTCTCTAAGAAACAACGTCCGGCCCGGCGTTCGAGCCTCGCTCCGCGCCGACCGGGTCTACCCCACGCTCTCCCCACCAAAGGCATGCGATACCGCCGCTCAGGCGCTTCCAGCCAATCTCGACGAATCCGGCGGTCCTCAGCCGCTCCGCCAGCTGGTCCGGCTCGTCGAACGCCCGCACGGACTCTGGTAGGTAACTGTAGGCGTAGCTATGTTTTGAGACCAGTCGCCCCACCAGAGGCAACAGGCGCGTGAAGTAATTGAGATACAGGCCCCGCAACGGCTGGCGCTCGGGCGTGGAGAAATCGAGTATGACCAGATGGCCGCCCGGTCGCAGCACCCGGTGAAGCTCACGAACCCCCGCATCGATATCGGTCAGGTTCCGGATCCCGAAGGCGATCATCGCTCCATCGAAGCAGCCGCTGACGGCAGGGAGGTGGAGAGCGTCGGCGTTTACAGGGATCACCGGATAGGGCCTGATCTTTGGGCGCCCCTCGCGCAGCATCGCGTCGGCGAAATCGGCCGCCACGACTCTGCCCGCGAAGCCCGGGCGATGCGCGAGCTCTATAGCCAGGTCATATGTTCCCGTACAACTGTCGAGATAGAGCCCGCGTGGCCGCGCCTCCCATCCGAGGTGGTCGATCGCGCGCCGCCGCCAAAAACGATCGATGTTGAGGCTGAGCAGATGGTTGAGCAGGTCGTAGCGAGGCGCGATCGCCGAGAACATCTCTCGGACGGCTCTCGCTCGTTCGGCTGGGCTACCGGCCTCCAGCGGGGTGGGCGGCAACTCTTGGGAGGTGGCCATGGGTGGCCGCGAACATATCGGCGAGCCAAAGACCCGGCAAGCGGCCAAACCGCCCTAACGCGCCAGGCCGTAGGATCAGTGTGACTGAGCGAGCCCGACAGCCGGACGCCCCCGATCCGCCCGATGATAAGGAACTTGTCGCGCGAGCCCTGAAGGGCGACGAGCGGGCACTCGCGGAGCTGTTGGAGCGGTTCCGCCGCCCCGTCTTCTCTCTGATCTATCGAATGGTTCGGGACAGGGAGCTCGCAGAAGACTTGGCGCAGGAATCCTTCGTCAAAGCCTTCAACAACCTGGACAGCTACAAGCCCAGCTACCGCTTCTCATCCTGGATCTTCAAGATCGCCAACAATCACGCGATCGATCACCTCAGGCGGGCCCGCCTCAAAACGGTTTCGATCCACGGCTCTCCACACGCCACGGATACTCAGCGCGAGCAGGAGACCCGGATCGTCCTCGAGTCCACCGGAGAGACGCCCGAACAAGAGATGATGGCGCTGGAGCTGGGGAGCGAGATCGAAGTGGCGATCGGTCACTTGCGCGCCGAATATAGGACGGCGGTCATCCTGCGCCATATAGAGAGCCGGCCCTACGAGGAGATCGCCGAGATCATGGGCGTTCCGATCGGCACAGTGAAAACGTTCCTGCACCGCGCCCGGGCCGAGCTCCGGGAGCACCTGGCGCACCTGCGGGAGGAGCGCTGAGGGGCCGGGCCCTGGGGGTTGAAACCCTGGGGGGGGCAGCCGCGTAGTGGAGACTGAGCGAGCAGGTACTATGAAAAATTGGAATTCTGAGGGACACCTCACCGATCTGGCGCAGGAACTCTGGGCTTCCGGCGAAGCCGAGGACCAGGACATCCAGCGCATCGACAGCCACCTCCGTGGTTGCCCGGCTTGCCGGGCGCACCAGGCGGAGTGGCGGGAGCTTTTCCACGCCCTCGCTTCCCTGCCGGTCCTAGAGCCTTCCCCTTCCTTTGATCGCCTGGTGATGGAGCGGGTCAGAAAGCCCGCCGCCGAGTCTGCGGCGGCTTCCTGGCTGCCGGCCCTGGTTCGCCGACTGCGGCCCGTGGCCGTGGTCACCACGGCACTCTGGACGGGCGTGGTGATCGGAGGAGCCGTGTGGCTGGAGGCGAGCCTGGGGGTCTCCTTGGCGACGCTGATCGCCCGTTCGCTGGCATTCGCCCGGGAACTGGCGTGGAGCGCCGTGATCAAGATTGGCGCGCTGGCACATGTCAGCGGGCTCTTGGAAGTGTGGGGGGAGATGGTCAGAACAGTGCCGGGGCCAGGTGTGTTGAGCGCGGTGGCGCTCATGACGGCTCTGGCCGGGCTCGCGATCTGGGGACTGTATCGGGTGACAGGCTATCAACCTTCAAGGGTGAACGCACATGTTTGAGCGTATGGGGCGCTTCGGGTCGTTATTGGGAACTTCCCTCGCGATAGCGGTCGTGCTGGGATCGGGTCCCGTGATGGCGCAGGAGATCGTGCAGACCTCAGTATCTCTGAGCGATCACGAGTCGACCCTAGCCCTCGAACTGGCCGACGGAGGTTCGTTAGAGGTCAGCTTGAGCGGTGGCAACATCTACATAGATGGAGCCGAAGCGGGCGCCTATACGGCCGGCGGAGTCTTGGAGACCGCCTGGCGCGAGCTCCTAACGAGCGCGTCCGGCGACTTCAAAGGGGCCTGGGCCGCGTTCGATGATCTCGAAGCTGCAGGCGCCGAGGGGGCAGCCCTGGAGTCGATTCGGGGGGCGCTCGAGGCCGCCTTCGCCGGTGTAACGGCAGCGACGGCGCCGAACGTGGCGGCGACGAGCGAGGTGGCCGCCCAGGCGGCCACGTTGGAGGACATCTCGGCTTCCATCGCGGCGGCGACCGAGGCGGCGACGGCCGTTGCGGTTCTGCAAGAGCTAGTGGATGGCGGGCTCGTCGTTCAGATCCCCGAGGTCGAGGGTCTGGCGCGCAGTCTGGGTCGCGTAGGGTTGGCTCCAGGTCTGTCCCGATTGCTGAACGGGGATCTCTCGACTCCTCTGCGGATCGTGGTGGAGGCCGACCGCTACTTCCTACCCGAGGGCGCGCGGCTGGACGGATCGCTGGTCTTGGTCGAGACGGACGGGATTGTGGCCGGTACGGTGGCGGGGAACGTCCTCGTGGCGGAGGGCTCCCTCGTCATCGAGCCCACGGCCCAGATCATGGGCAATGTTGTTTCGATCGAGTCCACCATCGAGAACCTGGGCGGATCTATCGCGGGAGACATTAAGTACATCGAAGATTTCAGCCCCGTCATCCTCGCCCCGCGGCCCCGGGTCATCACACGGAGGGCGACACCGCCCTCCTTCATGCGCAACGTGGCCAGGGGCATGGGGGGGCTGTTGAGCACGGCTGCCGTTTACGTGCTGATGTGCTTCCTAGGTTTCGTGGTCGTGTACTTCTTCCGCGGCCACCTAGAGACTGTGAGCGACACCGTCTCGTTCAGTTTCGGGCGCTCATTCCTCACCGGCTTGTTCGCGGAGATGCTGGTTCTTCCGATCTTCGTGATCCTCGCAGTTCTGGTACTCACTTGGATTGCGATACCGTTCTACGTGCTAGGCGTCGTGTTGGCCGCAGTGCTGGGCTACCTGGCCGTTGCGCACGCAGCGGGTGAGAATCTCACGCGGCGGCGCTATCCCTCGTGGGCGGCGCGAATGCGTCGCTCCAATTCCTACTACTACGTCCTCAACGGTCTTGCCGTGTTGTTGGCTCTTTTCGTCACGGCATCCGTCGCCGAGATGGCCAGGCCGATCCTCGGCTGGGCTCAGGGCCTGCTGATCGCGGCGGCGGTGATCCTCACGTGGGTCGCGAGCACGGCAGGATTCGGTGCCGTACTTCTGTCGCACGCCGGCAGGCGCCGCAACTTCGCGCGACCCTCCGAAGTCCCCGCGCTCTCGGTCGATTCGCTGGCCAGCATCAGACCCGCTCGCCGCCGAGCCGAGAGTCCGAGGCCGAAGAGCACCGGCACCGACACCGACACGAACATCGATATGGGAGACGATCGTGAGGCTTAGCTCTACACTATTGCTGGCCGTTCTGCTGCTCGGGGGCGGGGGCCTTGGCGCGCCGGCCGCGGCGCAGAGCTGGCGAAACGAGGGCGTGAAGCGCCAGCGGAGCAGCGAAGAATCCCTCGACATCAAAGTGAAATATCACGTCGGCCGCTTCGAGTTGAACCGGCTATCCGGGGATGTGCTCTACTCGATCCAATCGCGTTACGACGAAGAGGCGTTTGACCTTTACAGCACGTATCGGGCGGTAGACGGCCGAGGTCGCTTACGCATCGGTCTGGAAGGGAGAGACATCGAAATCAAGAGCTTCCGCGACTACAACATCGAAGCGGGCAAGCTCGAGCTAGGCGTCTCCGACGCGACGCCGCTCTCGATCAGCCTGGAGCTGGGTGCTGTGGAGGCCGTCATGGATTTGGGTGGCCTTCGACTCCGTAGCCTGCAGGTCAAAGCCGGCGCCAGCGACGTGCGCATCCGCTTCAGCGAAAGGAACCCCGAGGCGGCCGAGAGCTGCATATTCAAGGCCGGCGCAGCGTCCCTCCACATCGAGTCGTTGGGGAATTCCGGCTGCAGGTATATCGAATTCACGGGCGGCGTCGGGACGATAACGCTGGACTTCTCAGGCGGATGGGATTACGACGCTAAGGGCGACATCAAGGTGGGCCTCGGGACGATCGTGATACGCGTGCCTGAAGAATTGGGCGTCCGCATAGAGCGCAATACGTTCCTCATGTCATTCGAAGCGCCGGGATTTTGGAAGGGTGATGGCGTTTGGGTGAGTAAGAACTGGAGCGAAGCTTCGAATCGGCTCGAGTTGAATCTCAGCGGCGCCCTCGGTTCGATTCGCATCGCACGCAGCTAGTCAATCCTCTAGAGACCACTTGATCCGCACCAGCTGCGCCGAGCTCGGCCGCGGCTCCGAAGATCCGTCAGGAGCTCGCGCTCTGGCTCGCTCAGTCGACGTCTGCTAGCGAGGCGGCAACTTTCTCAGCCAGGTCGATCAGCGCCCTGCCTTCCGGCGAGTCGGAGGCGGTCAGAACGGTCGGCTCGCCGCGGTCGGAATTGCCTACCACAGCGGCGCCCAGCGGCACCTCCCCCAGGAATGGGACCCCGGCTATCGCCGCCAGCTTCCGCCCTCCGCCGCGACCGAACAGATCGGTCCGCTCACCGCAGTGCGGGCAGGCGAACCCGCTCATGTTCTCGATCACTCCGAGGACCGGGACGTCGACGCGCTCGAACATCTTGATCCCCTTGAGCACATCCGCCGTCGCGACTCCCTGTGGTGTCGTTACCAAAACAGCTCCGTCCACCTTGACCAGCTGCACTAAAGATAATTGAGCGTCTCCGGTCCCCGGCGGCATATCGACGAAGAGGTAATCGAGCTTTCCCCAGTCCACCTGTTGAAGGAACTGCCGGATGATCCCCATGACTATCGGCCCTCGCCATATGGCTGGCGTGTCCTCGTCCAGCAGAAAGCCGACGCTAATCAACTTCACACCGTGCGCCTCCAGCGGCACCACGCGCTCTTCGCGCGTGACCTGCGGCCTGCCGTAGGCTCCGAACATTATCGGAATGTTCGGCCCGTATACATCCGCGTCGAGAAGCCCCACAGCGTAGCCACGGCTGGCGAGGGCCGCGGCGATGTTGGTCGCGACCGTAGACTTCCCCACGCCGCCTTTACCCGAGCTGATGGCGACGACACGTCGGACCCCCGGGATGGTCTGCGGCTTCGGGGGCGCCGGAACGGGTCGCGACGGCGGCGGTCCTGGCGGCGCGTCCTGAGGCCCGCCTCCAGCTTCAGGGCCCACCACCGGGAGCTTGCGACGGCTGTTGGGCCGCTGCTGCGCAGTCTGCTCCACCTCCACGCTCGCCGTCACTACACCGGCCACCGACTCGGCGGCGACCCGCGCTGCGTCTATGAGCGGATTGTCGGCCTCCACCTTCAACTTGAACCGGACCTCGCCGGATCCGGAAGCGGTCAAGCCTCGCACGACTCCGGCTGCGATGATGTCTCGTCCTGTCTCGGGGTGGGTCACGCCGCGAAGCGCGGTTGCCACCGCCTTCAGCAGGTCACGGTCATCGGCCATCTATCAGAAAACTCCTGCGGCGAGCAGCCAAACGTTTGGATCCAGCTTCGAACTATGCCTCAACCAACGAAAAAACCGGCGGAGTAGCAACCCCGACCGGCCAGACTGAGATGCCTTCTTGAATGGCTTTGAGATCAGAGCGCTACGACGCTCTTCACCTCCGGAAGGCGATTGCGCAACCTGTACTCGATCCCCGCCCTCAGCGTCATATGCGAGTAAGGGCACGTGTGGCACGCACCCGTCAGACGCAGGTCGACACGGCCTTCGCCCTCGTCGTAGTCCACCAATTCAACGTCTCCTCCGTCGGCCCGCACCGCCGGACGGATTTGGTCGATTACCGCTTCGATCTTGTCCCGCATGGTCGCTGTTGCCATCCAGCCCTCCGGCCTTATCGGGCTCCGCCGCCCTCCCTGTCCGAACACACGATAAATTTAAGAGCAGCGCCCAGACGCGTCAACTTGGGTTAACCACAAGTCGCTAGCCCGTAAGGTGTTGCGCAATTTGGCCAACATGATTATGCTAAGGGTCCTCCCGGACCCCTTTTCCCAACATGTGTCTTCCTTGCCCGGATGCCGTTCCTCCTAGGCGCGATTGGTGCGGCGGTGAGAGATTGAGGAGAATCCGGTGAGACCAGCCTTTTCGGATGGCCCTGAGCGGCATGGCTTCCGACGCGACCACGTCCATCTGGCCGACTACTGGCACGTCGTCCGGCGCCGATGGTGGTTGATCCTGCTCACCACAGCCGTCGCCATCGCGGGTGCATTGTGGGCGGCCTCTCGGAGTCCGCGGCTCTACCAGGCGTACCTTACGCTCCAGGTAGGTGACCCGCGGGGACGAACGGGTCAGATCGGCGACCTCGACGTATCCGCCAATCTTCTGTGGACCGATCCGGTCGAGTCTGAGCTCCAACAGCTGACGACGCAGGCCGTAGCGAGTTACGTCGTCGATTCACTGCAGCTTCGTGCCGTCACTCCGGGCGCCGATCGCGATTGGCTTCTGCAGTCCATCTACGTTGGCCGGTCGGCACCGCCTGGCGAATATCAGGTTGTCGTTGGCGCAGCGGGATCGGTGTCGATCGAAAGACCCAGCTCCGGCAGGCTAGCTGAGGGGGAGCGAGGCGCGCTCATCGAGTTCGGGGATGTGGCGGTTACTGTGCAGGAATCAGTCCCGCCAGGTTCCTACAGCCTCCACATCGTGTCACAGAGGACGGCCGAGGCCCGCGTCAGGGGCGGTCTCGCGGCGACCACGCGTCCCGAGACCAACCTGATCGACGTCACGTACACGGGCACGGATCGGGCCTTGGCGGTCCAGATCCTGAACGGCGCCGCTGATGCTTTGAGGGCTCTCGGGGTGCGTCGTCTGCGAGAGTGGGCGCACGCACGCACACTCTTCATCCAGGAACAGCAGGCCGAGTCTAGGGCAAGTCTCCAACGCGCGCTCGAGGCAGTCGAGGACTACAAGGAGCGGAGGGGAGTGACGAGCCTCTCTGCCGAAGAAGCTCGGTTGCTGACACGGCTCGGATCTTTGCAATCGCAGCTAGAAGAGCTCGTCATCGATAGAAGCATATACAATAGCCTGATCAACAAGATCGGTTCCGCCAATCGACCCGAAGACATACAACAGTTCGCCGTCTTGACCACGAGAGCGAACCGAGCCGTTCAATTCTACTTCGACGCGCTGCTCCAACTGCTGGCGGACCGTACCATGCAGCTGGGGCCGCCAGGCAAGGATCCGGCTCACCCGGATATCATCAGGCTCGATCGCCGCATCGTAGAGACGCAAGAACGCCTGATAGCCGCCACCGACCAGGCGGCGACGGCGCTCGAAGCGCGCATCACCGCCGTCACGGAATCGCTCGAAGGGCTGCAGCTCCAGCTCAACGATCTTCCGGCTGTCGAGACCGATCTCGCGAGCCTGCAGAACCAGGTCGAGATCAACACCGACATGTACAAGTATCTGCTCAGCAGGCAGCAGGAGTCGCGGATCGCCGAGGCAGAGATCTCGCCCTACGTCGAGGTCGTCGACCCGGCCACGTGGGCGCGACCCGTGAGCGGTGGTCAGGCGATGAACGCCCCTCTTGGAGCGCTAATCGGCCTGCTCCTCGGCGTCGGCGCCGTCTTCTTCCTCGAGTACCTCGATCGGTCGATCCAATCCTCGACTGATGTAGAGAGCGCTCTCGGACTGCCCGTGCTCGGGGTAATCCCCGAATTCGATCAGGATCCGGAGGGGCGCCCGATTCCTCTCGTGGCGGAGCAGGACCCCGACGGTCTGGCGTCCGAAGCTTACCGCGTGCTGCGCACCAATCTCGCCTTCTCGACCAGTCGCGAGAAACCGCTCTCGACCCTGCTGTTCACGAGCCCCGGACCCGGCGAAGGGAAATCGACGACCGTCGCCAACCTTGCCACGGTACTGGCGGCGCTCGGCGATCGAACCTTAATAGTCGATGCAGATCTGCGCCGAGGCGCGCTACATGAAATCTTCGACTTGCTGGATTCTCCCGGCCTCAGCGACCTGCTGGTCGGCGGCATCGATGCCCGGGAGGCGATCCGGCCCGAAGTGAGGCCGAACCTGGATGTGCTTCCCTCCGGGCAGAGGCCGCCGAATCCATCGGAGCTCCTCGGCTCTGGGGCGATGAGCGATATGATCGCCAGCTGGCGGGGGCAATACCGCTGGATCCTCCTCGACGCACCCCCGGTGCTGGCCGTCACCGATCCCGCCGTGCTGGCGACGAAGACAGATGCAACCGTTGTCGTGGTCAGGGCGGGCGAAACAGATCGGCGAGCGGCGTGGCGGGCGTTCGAGCAGTTGAGGCGCATCGACGTGCGGGTCGCGGGCGCCGTGCTCAATGAGCTGAAGCGCAAGGGTATACCCGACACATACTACATGGATTACTACTACGGCCGCGCCGGCTGACGTCAATCCGTACCAGCAGACCCCAGGGAACGCCCCCCCCCCCTCCCGGCCAGATCAGAGTCAAGGATCGCCGGCAGGCTGAGAAACCGCTCTTCGGTATCGGCGACAGCGACTCGCAGGCGCACCAGGCGTCGCAGCCAGGCAACCGCAGTCGAGCGCTGAAGCCCTCGGTTGAAAGCGAATTCGTCTACCAGGGCCTGACCCAGCCGATCAAGATCATCCCACGCGCGGCGCAGACGAACCGGCGCCGGCCCCCATAGAGCAGTCCGCTCGTGCTCCAGCGCCACCAGGAGGATACGGTGGTGGTTCAAGACGGCTTCGATCGGGCCGCGATGCGCTTCCGAGACGCCCTTCGCCATAAAGTAGGCTTGAGCCGGGCGACTCGGGCTACCATAGGTCAGGAGAAGCTTTGCGATCACTTCGTCCGCGCAGCTGTAGTCGATGACTCCGACCTTCGAGAAATCTAGAATCGAAAGACTGGCGCCGCGCGCTTCCCTAATCTGCCTCTCGATGGCGACCCGCACCGCGCGTCCGGTCGGGCGAGTCACCAGATTGCTGAAAAGCGTGGCCACGGACGTGTGCAGGACCGCGTCGACCCCTCTGGCCGAGCCTCGTTTCGCCGGATCGGTCATCTGCCCCTCTCGCTATCGCTCTCGTGGCTCGCCGGTTGGTGGGGAGTACTTCGGCAAGACGATCTGGATTTGAGCCCCCGGGAAGTCCGGCAACCTGCTTATCACCTGCTCGGTGTCGTCCCAGTCTGGGACAACGGCTATTTGAGCGGTTCCGCTGCGAATCGTGACGATGCCATTCCAGCGGGTGACTTGTTTCCTGATGCCTTTTAGGCCCTGCCCGCGGCCCGGATCGCGATAGCGAGACACGCCTGAGAAAAACGCCGCTTCCAGAGCCGTCACATCCGACCACCTATCTCCATAACGTTGGGCGTGCTCGCGCGCGAGCGAACCGCGAAAGCCCATCCCCACATCCATGACCGCTATGACGACGACCTCGCGGCCGATCTTCGGGCTCCATTTGTAAGCTTGCGCCGCCACCCAACCCTCGGCCCCCGCGTGCTCAACTATGTTCTGACACACCTCAGACAGAATAACGCTGAAATGGAGCACACCCGGAGGTGGGTAACCGAGCCGCTTGCCCAAAATCAGCGCAGCACGCTCGCGGACGCTGTCGACCACGGCGTGGACATCCTGGTGAGATCGGATCGGAGTGATCTCCAGCAAAGCCTCCGATACTCTCTGACGCGGCTTCCTGACCTTGGCCCCCATTTCATAGATGTCTTGAGCGAGCTCGAAAAAGCGGATGCGAGTCAGATAGCTGGCGACTTCTCGACTGTCCGGGAGTTCCAGCCACGGACGCTCCCCGCTCAGCTTTCGCGAAGCCGTCCCCAAAGCCAGCAACCCCAGAACGCCGTACGGGCTGACCCAGCCAACACGTCGCGCGTCGATCAAGAGCTTGCTCTTCTGGGCAGCTGACCACTCGGACACCAGCGCTTCGAACCCATCGTGATTCAGCGTCTCGGGAACGACGAGGACTTCGGTCACGGGGAAACCTCGCACCCCCGTGGTAGATCAGGCACGCCCGAGCCTCCCTTTCAAGAAACCATTGAGGCCGGTCGCCCCCAGGTGAGCTACGTTGCGACTCGCCGCCTCGTTAGCCGCCCGAACGACCTCCTCTACGCCGCACCCTTCAAGAAGCTTGCAGAACGCCGTCATGCCCCATACATCGCCGCACCCCGTCGGGTCGCCGCCCTGAACCGGCTCGCCGCCGAAGTGGCCCGTGCGCACGGGCTCGGCTCGATCGATCAGACCGCGCCCCCCGCGCCCCCCGCGCCCCCCGTCGGCTCTGAGAGGCAATGCATCAGGGGTCGCTACGTAGGCCGCGCCACGCGTTCCGAGCGTGACGAACAGCAGGCGCGTGTCGCGCCCGACTATATCCGCCGCAAACGCCCACGGGTCACCCCAGTGAGCGCTCAAAGTCGTGAGTTCGTCTTCGTTCAGCTGCACAGCGTCGAAGCAAGTCAACCACTCCGCCCAGTGATCCAGCGGTCGCGAGTGTCGTTCTCCGCCCGGCCCCGTCGCCAGCAGTAGAGAATGGATGTCAGCGTATATCGCGCCCTCGAAGTTTCGGCGCAGCAGCGTGGCCAAACCCAAGTCCAGCTCGTTACCGGTGATGAAGTTCACGTACAACGCGTCACACCCTCTCACCCGCGGCTCGAGCTCCGCCCAGGACCATTCCGACAGATGCCCGCTGATGCGCTCGCAGCGTCGCTCGTTCGACCGGTAGCTCAACTCGACGCGCGTATTCGGGGCATCGACAACCGATATCGCCGCATCCGACTCGATCACCGACAGCGCTCGGATGAACCGCAAACCGCTCTCCGCCAGATCACGACCCAGCTTGATGATCGGGCGGACACCATAACCGGGTGGGCAGGCCGCATCAGCGGCAGCGAGCGCGTATGAGATGCCGCCCCACTCTTCTATCGGCGACATCGTGTCGGAATCACGCCAGATCGTGTCCCACACCATCGTCCCGATAACTCCGAGCACACTCATCGCCTGGGCCAGCTAGTTACATCCTCCCGCCATCGCGGCAAGTGAGCATACGTCGACCCCTGCAGCAGTTCTGCAACCGATAAGAAGAAAGTGAGAGGAGCGGTAGGTACTCTTCCACAAGCTAACGCAAACACCGCCAGGCCGCGACCCCATCCGTATTTCAAATCGTTAGACTCAAACCTCTCCGTAGGTCTCTTTCTTGAAGCAGGCCGCGGCCCCGATCACACCCGCCGTGGTCCGTAGCTGAGCGGGAACGATGCGACACGCTTCCTCCGCAACCTTAAAGGCGCGCAGCCGAACCTCGGCTCGCAACGGGACCATCAGATGCTCCCCGGCCTTGGTGACACCGCCGGCGATCACAACCATCTCGGGATTGAGAAGATTGATGACGTTGGCGACCCCTGTCCCCAGAAACTTAGCGGTATCGCTGACGACCTCCGACGCGTAGCGGTCACCGGTGACCACCGCCTCGAATACCGTTTCCGCCGTGATGTCCTCTAGATTGGGGGCCATCTGCGTCAGAATCGACTCGGCGCCCGCTTCCAGCCCTTCTATCGCCCTGAGCGCGATCGCCGGGCCCGACGCGTAGGCTTCCAAGCAGCCATAGTTACCGCACTTGCACTTGCGGCCGGTCGAGTTGATGGTCATGTGACCGATCTCCGCGGCCGCATCGGACGCTCCGTGATAGATCTCGCCGTTCAGCACGACTCCGCCTCCGATCCCCGTACCGAGCGTGACGCCGACAAGGTTGTTCACGCTCCGGCCCGCACCCAGCCACCACTCGCCGTACGTCGCCGCGTTCGCGTCGTTCTCGAGCGTAGCCGGTAAGCCGACCGCGTTCTGTATGAGGTCGCGCAGCGGGAAATTCCGCCATCCCAGGTTGGGCGTGCTGATCACCGTGCCCGTTTTGCGATCGAGGGGCCCCGGCGATCCGATCCCTACGCCGGCGAAGGCATCCAACGGGTGACCCTCCCCTTTCATCACCTCCTGGATGGACTCTTTTATCATCTTGACGACCCGGTCTACGACGAACTTCGCCCCGCGTTGCGACTCGGTGCGCTTCGTGCGGAACGCGAGCGGCGAGCCCCCTTCGGATGGCACGATACCGACATTGATCGTCGTGCCGCCGATATCGACGCCTACGATCCAGCGCGAGGTTTCAGAACTCGACATAAGCCCAACTCTCCGTGGACCAAGTCCCAACGGCAATACGCGGCCAGCGCGGCGCCTCCGCCGTAGAGAGCGCTCGCTCGACCTCTCTCACTCCCCGCCCAACTGAAGGATCGCGAGGAAAGCCTCCCGCGGCACATCGACGGCGCCTACGCGCTTCATGCGCTTCTTACCAGCTTTCTGTTTTTCCAACAACTTACGCTTCCGGGTAACATCACCTCCGTAGCACTTGGCGGTTACATCCTTACGCACCGGGCGAATGGTTTCGCGCGCGATTATTCGGCTGCCGACCCCAGCCTGTAGGGCGACCGCGAACTGCTGCCTGGGTATCAGCTCTTTCAGCTTCTCCACCAGCGCCCGCCCGAGGAAGTACGCCTTGTCTTTGTGCACGATCATGCCCAGCGCGTCCACGGGATCACCGTTCAACTTGATATCCAGGCGCACCAACTCGCTCGTGCGATAACCGATGAGATCGTAATCGAGGCTGCCGTGCCCGCGCGTCAGAGACTTCAGCCTCTCGTAAAAGTCGAGAACGATCTCCGCCAGAGGAAGCTCGTATACCAATTCAACGCGCTGCCCATCGATGAAGTGCATGTGATCAAACTCACCGCGCCGCTCGTGACACAGCCTTTGCACTCCGCCGATATAATCGGTCGGGCACAGTATCCGAACGCGAACAAACGGCTCCGCGATGCTTTCCACCTGGCCCGCCGGCGGCATCTGCGATGGGTTCTCCACGAGCACCTGCGAGCCATCGCGGCGCTGCACCCGATACTCTACAGTCGGCACCGTACTGACGAGGTCGAGGTCGAACTCGCGCTCGAGCCGTTCCCTCGCAATCTCCATATGCAGAAGACCCAGGAAGCCACAGCGGAAGCCGAAACCCAGAGCTTGGCTCGTCTCCGGCTCGTAGTGCACCGCCCCGTCGTTCAGCTTGAGCTTCTCCAGCGCGCCACGCAGTCGCTCGTACTGATCCGAATCGCTTGGATACAGGCCCGCGAAAACCATCGGCTTGGCCTCGCGGTACCCCTCAAGTAGCTCCGCAGCGCGCCTGTTTGCTTCCAGCACCGTGTCGCCGACTCGAGTGTCCGCGATCGACTTGATCTGCGCCATCAGGTAGCCGACTTCACCCGCCGTCAAGCGCGGCGTCGGTACCGCCCCCAACCTCAGGAAGCCCACCTCGCGCACCTCATAGCGCGCGCCGTTCGAGCCGAAGGCAATTTCCATCGGCGGTCCCACACTGCCGTCCACGACCCGAATCAGTGGCACCGCACCCTGGTATTTATCATGCTGCGAATCGAAGATCAGCGCCCGCAAGGGCGCATCTGGATCTCCACTTGGCGAAGGAATACGCTTGACTATTTCCTCCAACAGCTCCCGAACGCCCGTGCCATCCTTCGCGCTGATCAACGGCACGTCTCCCGGTTCGCAGCCGATCAGTTCCGCAACTTCCGTGCGGCGCCGCTCCGGTTCCGCCGCCGCCAGGTCGATCTTGTTGATCACAGGGATGACAGTGAGCTCTGCTTCCAGCGCAAGGAGCAGATTCGAGAGCGTCTGCGCTTCAACCCCCTGGCTCGCGTCCACAACCAGGACCGCCCCCTCGCACGCGGCTAAGCTACGGCTCACCTCGTACGTGAAGTCCACATGCCCCGGCGTGTCGATCAGGTTCAGCTCGTAGTCAACCCCATCCGCGCCCTCATAGTCCAAACGGATCGCGTGAGCTTTGATCGTTATGCCCCGTTCCCGCTCCAGCGCCATAGAGTCGAGAACTTGCTCCCTCATCCGCCGTGGCTCCACCGCGTCCGTCAGCTCGAGCAGACGGTCGGCCAGGGTCGATTTGCCGTGATCTATGTGGGCTATTATACAGAAATTGCGTATCTGCGCCGTTTCCAATGCGACTATGTCCCCTCACGCTTGGCGTTTCATGATCTCACGTGAATATAGACACAGACCCTAGGTGGCGGGAGGCGGAGCCCGAAACTTTGGCCCCTGGGCGGTGTAGGCTACGCTAGCAAGCGACCAAATTGCCCCCCTCAGGGCGACTTCTAGGCAGTCGCCGCTACTCCCCAGATCAGCGGGCCCCGAGCTCGCCTTCCCGACCGAACGCTGTTTCCCGTTGTCCCCCGCCGAAAAGCGAAATGGAGGTATGGGTGCTAGCCAATCAGGCGAAGGTCATTGTGCGCCTGCGTCGCGCCTGGGTCGTGTATCTGGGCCTGTTCTCGACTCTGCTCGGCGGCTGCGCAGTACCTGAGGCGCCGGAGTGGGATGTGGGTCTCAGCCTACCTTTTTCATCCGATCCGATAGCGATATCCGATTTCCTACCGGCGGCTGTCTCCATCGACACTGTCCTTGGCGTGCCGGTATTCACGGTCCAGCCGCAGTCGGATAGCAGAAGCTACGATCTGGCTCAGCTCTGTGGGGCGCCTTGCACGGCCCTGGACGGCCAGACCGCCGCTGTCCCCGGATTCAGCTTCAACGACTCGATCGACGTGGCGCTGGATTCTGATCTCGTTGCGGTCGACATCGTCTCGGCCCAGCTCCGTCTGACCTTGAACAACGGTCTGAACTTCGACCCGCTGAGACCGGACCCTAACCCTGCCTTGGCTGGCTTCATCGTGTTTCTTACGCGCGATGCAGGCAGTGGAGCGTTACTCGACAGCACCATGGTGAGCGGGGCCTCCCAGAGCTTCCCGCCGAACTCCTCACTGCAAGTCGATCTGAATTTGAACAACGTGCAAGTGAAAGAGGGGCTCCGCACGGAAGTGATCTTGACCTCTCCATTCGATGGACAGACAACTCTGATCAACACGGGACTGTCTGCGGGGTTCGCCGTCACCTTGGATCAGCTCTCGGTATCAGCGATCACAGTGGTCATCGACGGCGAACAGTTGGACGAGGTGTTCACCATCGATCTGGATGCGGATTTGCGTGACGAGTTCGACGAGCGTGCTCAGAGCGGAAGCTTCGAGCTCAAGCTCACACACGATCTCGAGATCAACGGCAACCTCGAGGTATCCATCGCCGGCTCGGAAGGGGACCTCTTCTCGGGCACCCCAGGGACTGAGATACGGCTGCAGAATTTCGACTTTTCGTATGCGCCGAATGGTAGAGTTGCGGTTCGGGCACTCAGCGAGGCCGACCTGCAGTTCATCGCGCAGCAGCAGGAACTGTTCGTTGGGTTCGAAGGGGTCGCCAGCGGGAGCGTGATGGACGCCGGTCGCCCTACGTCTCGCATCCGGCCGGATCAGTCCATAGAAACGCGAATCAAAGTGACCACGCTGCTCAGAGTCGGCGGCTAGAGGGGACTCGGAGATGATTAAGCGCTACACGATCGCAATCCTTGCCCTCCCGCTAATTGGCTTACTCGCTCCGGAAGCCGGAGCGCAGCTCGCCGATCCCAGCGCCCGCAGCTTGGGGCTCTCCGGCGCCTACACCGCACGGGCGCGGGGCTACGAGGCGGTATTTTGGAACCCCGCCAATCTGGGCCTTCCTGGCCACGCCGGCTGGTCGGTGGGCCTGCCGGCGGTCAATGCCTTCATCGCGAACAATTCGCTCAGCTACGGCGACATCACCGGACTCTACGGCGAGTTCCTCGATGCCCAGAGGAAATCGGAGATCTTGGAGGATATTCGCCGGGGTGATCCCGATAGGATGCTCCGGATCGATGGCGATGCGAGTGCGCACTGGATTGGATTCAGTATATGGCGATTCGCGGTCGCCGGCGGCAGCATCGCCACGGGCACGGCGGAGCTCTCGGCCGATGCCGTGGAACTCATTCTCTTTGGTAACGTCGGCGAGGATGGGCTCGGCAAAGACTTCGCTCTCGAAGGCTCGAATGCGCTGGGTTGGAGCGTGAGCGCCGTGGGCGCTTCGTACGCGCAGCCGTTCACGATCCCGGCCCTCGATCACCTGGGGATGCATTTCTCGGTCGGCGCGACTGCCAAATATCTCGTCGCGCATGGGCTCGGCCGCGTCACCGACCAGGGCAGCCTCTTCACGCTGGACCCTCTGGCGGTCGATGTCAGCGCGGAAGCCATCTACTCGAGCGACGCAATCTCGGGGAGCGGCTGGTCCGTGGACCTGGCGCTCGCCATGAAGTCTCAATCTGTCACGGCGGGACTGACCGTCCGGAACTTGGCGGGCGACATCGCCTGGGACGAGGACGTCTTCGAGCTGACCGCGGTGACCGCGAGCGCGGACTTCAGCTCCTCCACATCGAGCGACACGACCTTCAGCTTCGATGAGCTGAGCCCCGAGGATCAGGCTCGTGTGCGGGCCTTCCTCGACGAAGCTTCGCTGCCGACGCGAATCCGGCTGGGCGGCAAGTTCGACCTGGGCTCGAAGTTCAGCGTTTCAGCCGACTACGAGGAGACCGTCGGCGGGACGCTCAGAGCAGGCTGGGACCGCCTCATCGCCGCAGGCGCGGAGCTGGCCTTGGTCCCGAACATCCCGCTTCGCATCGGTCTGGGCACGAATTTCGAGGACGTCGCCTACTCCGGCGGTCTGGGCATTTACGGCGGCCCCGTGCACTTCGACATCGCCGCGCGGCGCCAGGGCGTCGGCGGGGGCGGTGGCCTGGCCCTGGCGCTCTCACTCAGCATCTGGCCCGGAACGCGGAACTAGCTTTGCCGAGCGGCGGTCCTCGCCGCTCAGCGAAGCCGTTTCCACTAGCGTTCTTCGAACCGGCCCCGCTCATCACAACAGTCGTCCTTGCGCTTCACCCTCGACTTCGACGAGGCCTTCTAGCGTCTCGCCGAACGCCGCGGCGAGCGACGCCGGCGCCTTCCGAGGCTCACCACTAATCATCGCCGCCATCATGAGTGCGTTGGCGGGGGCCTGTCCTCGGAAGTGGTTGTTGGTTACGACGTAGACATCCTCCACGTAGCCGCTTCGCTCCAGCTCCCGGGTTCGCTCCACCCACGACTCGAGCTCTTCTCGATCGTACAGATAGTCGTAGCGCGCATCGCGCCCCGCACCTTCCCGGAACCAGTCTTCGTAGTTACGTCCGTGTAGCCGTACGTACCCGACGCGTCCCGTGGCCCGGGAGGAGGGCTCTATGGATCGACCGAACAGAGGCTGGTCGATGT
Source organism: Candidatus Indicimonas acetifermentans (assembly GCA_947581815.1). Classification (GTDB taxonomy): domain Bacteria; phylum Gemmatimonadota; class Gemmatimonadetes; order Palauibacterales; family KS3-K002; genus Indicimonas; species Indicimonas acetifermentans. The sequence goes on from CANPVX010000002.1 coordinate 51,101, forward strand.
TGACGAACCCGGAACCGCGTTCCGCCAACCACTCGTAGAACCGCGGCTGGTTCCAAGATGCATGGCGCACCTCCACGACGAGCGGGTAGTCCGCGAACGCTCCCAGCACATCCGCCAACCACTCTTGCGATGCCTCTACCGCTTTGAACGACCAGGGGAACTGGATCAGCACCGCTCCCAGCCGGCCCTCGTCCGCTAACGCATCCAGCCCCTCGCGAGCTAGATCGACCTCGTCGCTCGACCAGGCGGCGTCGCGCTGATGGGTGAAGCGCTGCCAGAGCTTGGCGGTGAACTTGAAATGCTCGTTCTCGGCAACCCGCCGGGCCCAGCGCCGAGCGACGTCGGGCCGTGCGGGTCGGTAGAACGTCGAGTTGATCTCTATAGTGTCGAAGAAACGAGCGAGATACTGGAGGGGATCGAAGCCGCGGGGCTTATCCGCCGGGTATACTATTCCCTCCCAGTCGGGATAGCTCCAGCCAGCAGGTCCTACTCGGATCAACGGGACCTCTCCACGATCGCCGCCTCCGCCCTCGGGTCCCAGCGTGGCGGCGACTCGGCGTTTGCCACGGCCACAGCGACCATGAAGATGAGGCGTGTGATACGAGATGCTTTTTCTACGTTGATCTTCTCCAGTTCGTCCGACGGACGATGGTAGTCCGGGTGCACGCCGTTGAAGAAGAAGATCGAGGGGATACCCTTTCGGGCGAAGTTGAATTGATCCGAGCGCCAGAAGAAACGCTCGGCCGGCCAGGGATCTCCCACGGCCGTGACGTTGAGCTCGGGGTGCACCGCCGCCACGCTATCGACGAGCGATCCCAACGTCGAGTACGGCTTGCCGATCACGGCGATCGTGTCCTCCCAATTGCGCCCGATCATATCGATATTGAGGTTGGCTATCGCGCGATCCAGCGGAATCGGTGGATAAGTCACGAACCAGGTCGAGCCGAGCAAGCCTTTCTCTTCTCCGCTCACCGCCAGGAAAACCAACGATCGCTTTGGCCGCTTCGCCAGCGCCGCGGCCGCCTCAGCGATCTCGAGCATGGCGGCCGTTCCCGATGCATTGTCGTCGGCGCCGTTGTAGATGGAGTCGCCGTCCACGGGAAAGCCGACGCCGAGATGATCCATGTGGGCGCTGACGATGACGTACTCGTCTCGAAGCGATGGATCGCTGCCCGGCAGGATACCGACCACGTTCGGCGCGGCGGTGGTCTCGACCCGCATGTCGGCGGACAGCGTCGCTCTCAGGCCCCGCTCCTCCTCACGTCCAATCGACGCGAACTGCGCTTCCAGGCCCAGACGCTCGACCGCCGAAGCCAGGGCCTCCTCGCTGATCAGCGCCGCGGGCAAGCTCGGCTCCAGGTCGCCTAGCTCGTAGACGCTTTGGCCGCTCACCAGCCACTCGTCCACCTGATAACCCATCCCTCGGGAGAAGACGAGCAGCAGACCTGACGCGCCGGCATCGCTGGCGGCGCGAAGCCAGTCGCGCGACGTGACGCTGGGTGAGATACGGGCGAGCCAGATCGCCGGGGCGACGCCGTCCGTCGTAGCGGCCGGCGGCTGTCCGCCCATGAAGCGGATCGGACCTTCCACCGTTCCCCCAGCCCAGGGCACGCCCCAGAAGTCAGATCCGAGGCTCGGGCGCACACTCCGCCTCCCCGAGCGGATGGCGAGCGTCCAGCCATCCCCCATATCGGTGCGGGCGAGGCGGTAACGTTGGATAAACCCGCCGGGAGGCGGCCTCAGCCCCATGCGCCGATACTCAACGGCGATGTATTCGGCTGCGATGTCGAGGCCCCGGCTGGGCGTAGCACGGCCCCGCAACGCGTCGGACGCGAGAAACTCTATGCGGGCGCGCATGTCGCTGGCCGTGATGTCGTGGTCGCGACCGGTCATGCCGGGCGCAGAACGACAACCCACCCACAAAGTGGCTCCCAGGATCAGTAACTTCACGAGCGCTGGCTTCACTTCCGCCTCCCAGGGTCAGTACACCCTACCCGGCGCGCCGAGATCCCTTCAGGGACCCTGGCTGCCTGTTCTGCGTACACCGATCATATCCATGAGCGAACCCATCGGGCAATGTGGAACTGACGTGGCCGGGTGGCCGCCGTGTTGCTAATGTACTTGTTCGAGCACGTTTAGAAGGGGCGAAGTTGGGGCTCAATCGGGGATGAACACGCAACGGCAGGATAGACCGGATCTGCTCGATCCCGCGGAACTGGACGCGCTGGGAGGGCTCGAGTTCATCGCCCGCGCGGTCGTGGAAGGCTTCATGTCGGGGCTCCACAGCTCGCCGAACCGCGGCTTCTCAGTGGAATTCGCCGAACACCGCATCTACCAGCCGGGCGACGATTTTCGCTTCGTCGACTGGAAGATGTACGGCCGGTCCGATCGGTTTTATCTGAAGCAATACGAGGAAGAGACGAACCTCGCCGCTCACCTCTGCCTCGACGTCAGCCGCTCGATGGATTGGCGCAGCAAAGAAGATGGGCTGCTCACGAAGTTGGAGTACGCCAAGCGCGTCGTGGCCAGCTTGGCGATGATGCTGATTCGTCAGGGGGATGAGGCGGGGCTTTACTGTTTCGCCGAGAAAGTCATGAGCCGCACCGCGCCGAAAGGCACCTTGGCGCATTGGTCGGAGCTGGTCCGCAGGCTCGTGGCTCAGCTGCCGGGCCAACTGAGCGCGGCCGAAGATGCGCTCGCGGAGATCGCCGGGCGGCTCCGCCGTCGCGGCCTCGTCGTGCTGGTCTCGGACCTACTCGTGGATGAGGAGGCAACCCGCAGCGCGCTGAACAGGCTGCGCCACCGTGAGCACGAAGTTCTGGTTTTTCATATTCTGGATCCGGGTGAGCTCGAGTTGCCGGGAACGGGAGATGCGATCTTCGTAGACCCGGAGACCGGCGATGAGGTCGAGGCCCGATCCGCCGAGCTGCGCGGCGAATATCGAGAGGCGGTCGCCTCAGCTCTCGATGAATGGCGGCGCGCTTGCGGCGCGCAAGGCATCGACTACTTCCCGGTCTCGACCGATCAGCCGCTCGCCCTCTCGCTGTCCCGCTACCTCCACACGCGGGCTCGGTTAGCTTGATAGGTTTTCTAGCGCCTCTCTTTCTGATCGGCGCAATCGCCGCGGCGATCCCCATAATCCTGCACCTGATCCGGCGTCGCGAGGTGAGGCGTATCGAGTTTCCTGCGATGCGCTACTTGCGCCGCGCCGAGAAAAGACACGCCAAGAGGCTGCGCATCAGACACCTGCTCCTTCTAGCGACGCGCGTCTTCATCATCTGTCTGCTCGCGATCCTCGCCGCCGGTCCACTCATCGGCCGCGGAGGTTCAGCAGACCATCGCCCGACCGCTCTCGCCATCATCATCGACGACTCGCAGAGCTCCACCCAGCTACTCGGCGATCGCCGCCTGCTGGACCACTATGCCGAGCGAGTCGAAGCGGCCCTCGATCTCGTCGCCCTCGACGATCAGGTGGCCGTCTTTAGCGCCGCCACCGCAGACCGCCCCATGATCGTTCAAGGTGTCGCCGCGGCTCGCGCGTACCTCGAAGACGTGCAACCAGCCGCTGCACTGGCGCACCTTCCCGAGACGCTTCGCAGAGCCGACGCCTGGACTCGCACGGTGGCCGACGGCCGGGCGCGTGAGATCCATCTCCTTACCGACCTCCAGCGCGTATCGATTCCGGGCCGCTCGACGTCCGCGGACGGCGCCGAGTCTGAAAGCCCAGGGACCGGTATCACTTTATTTGCCTATGCCGCGCCTGGCGGAACGCAGCCGAACGGCACGCTCGGCCCGCCCACCCCGGAGTTCACGCCGCTCAACGCGCGACGCGACACTCGGGTCAGCGTCCCACTCGTGTGGTACGGCGCGGATATGCCGGAAACCCCGGTCGTGGTTCGCTTGATCGCGGGCGGCAACGTCGTGACCGTCGCCGAGGCGAAGTTCGGCTCCACGACCCTCCTCAGGCTGCCACCACAGGACAGCGGATGGGTTCAGGGTTACATCGAGATCGACAATCATGGGCTGGCGGCCGACGATCGCCGTTACTTTACCTGGTTTGCTCGTCCTTCAGCCCGGGTCTCCGTGTTGGGAGACGTTGACGATTTCGTGACCCACGCCCTCACCGCCCTCCAGCATGGCGGGCGCCTGCAACTCGTCGCTCCATCGGTTGCCGAGGTTTGGGTGGCGGCTTCGGGCGCGCAGCTGCAAGAGGGGCTGGCCCGGGGGCGCGCCGTGGTCGTTCTTCCGCCCAGCTCGGCCCTGGAGCTGCCACGCCTCAACCGGCGGCTCACCCAGGCGGGCTTGCCCTGGCGTTACGAGAATGTCCAGTCGAGCGGTGGAGCCGCGCGTATCGCCGATCCCTCCCCGCTGGCCGGACTCGGAGGGCTACTCGTCCAGCAGTGGTACCGGCTTGTGCTGACCGGCCTCAGTCCCGGTGACTCGACTCTGATTAGACTGAGCAACGGAGACCCTTGGGTCGTAAGGGGCACAACTCCAGGCGGAGCATCCTACCTCCTCCTCGCCTCGCCAATGACGCCGAGCGCTTCAGCGCTTCCGGTGAGCGCCGGGATGGTGCCGTTCATGGACGCGGCTCTGGGAGAGTGGGTGCGGCGGGGCGAGATAAGCGAGTTCAACTTGGTGGGTGGCGCGTCACTGAGGATTCCCTCTAGAGCGAGAAACATCGAACACCCCGACGGATCGTCGAGCGCCGCGGAGGGCGGAGCGTCCTTTCAGGCTCGCCGCGCGGGAAACTACACCGTGCGGGGCGATGATGGGGTGACGCTGGCCTTCTCGGTCAACGCGCCCCTCGCGGAGGCGGATCTCGAGCGCGGCGAGCGCGCGTCGTTACAGGAGGTCTTGCCAGGCGCGGATTGGAGCTGGATTCGGGGAGACGACGCCAAGGCGTGGGCGGACGCCGTGTTCGGTACGCGGCGTGGGCGGCTGGCCTGGCGCCCACTTATTGCACTCCTCATCGTCTTTGCTATTCTCGAGTCGAGTCTAGCGGCCGCCGGACGGCGTCGAGCCGTCAGCCCGGTGGCTGGGCCGTTGGACCGGCACCCTGAGCAGCAAGCGGCAGAAGTATCTTGATCATAGACAGCCTCAAGAACACAGCGGAGTTCAAGGCGCTTTGCGACCGGCTCCCCAGACCCGGTGAGGAGAGGGTCCTCGGGGGGCTGGCCGGATCGAGCCCCATGGTGCTCGCCGCCGCCCTGACGCAAAGCAGCGCGGTGCGCAACCTAGTCGTGGTCGCTCCAACTGCAGCGGCCGCGGACGAGGCCGAGACCGATCTAGAGGCGCTGCTCCCCGGCCGCGGGGTATTCTTTCCCCAGCGGGAATCGGTCCACCCCGACCTCGAGGATCCCCACATCGAGATTTCGGCCCGCCGGGTCGAAGCGATCCAGGCGCTGCTGTCCGGGCGCACGCGCGCCATGGTGACGACCGGCCGCGCGCTGAGCGAGCGTTTCGCCGTTCCGGTAAGCTGGCGCGGCCTCGAGCTGCGGCTGGCTCTGGGCCAGAACATGGCGCGCGATCGGCTGATCGAGACGCTGGAGAAGTCCGGCTACCGTCGAGGGACGATGGTAGAATCGGTGGGCGATTTCTCGGTTCGCGGCGGGATAGTCGACCTCTATCCCGTGACCACACTCGATCCCGTTCGGGTAGAGTTCTGGGGCGACCGCGTCGAATCGATCCGTTCCTTTGATGTCTTCGATCAACGCTCGATCGAGCAGCTCGAGCTCGTGCGGATCTTACCCGTCAGCTTCCCGCGCGATTCTCGGACCAGTGAGGAAGGTTCTCAGGACTCTGTGGAGAGCCTGCTGAACGTCCTGCCGGAGCCGACGCTCATCATGCACCTCGATCGCGATGGCGAAGAAAGCGACCGCCGCCACGGTTGGGACGAGCTCAGCCGGCGCACCGAGACGCCTGAGCGCTACCAGCTCGCGCCCGAGGCAGCGGCGGAGCGGCTGCGGTCATTCCCGCGACTGCGCATAAGCCCTTCGGATGGCCGAAGCGAGATTCAGGTGGATCTCGACTTCAAAGTCCGAGCGCCGGCTGTCATCGATCGCCGGATCGACCGTCTGGTCGCCCAGCTCGTCGAGGCAAGCCGCGAGTCCGCACGCGTGCTCATTCTTTGCGATAACGATGGCCAAGCCGAGCGGCTGGAGGAGATACTCGAAGACACCGCGGACTCGAGCGTGCGCCGCGGCATCACCATAGGGCTGAAGCCGCTCGCGGGCGGCTTCGTCCTGGCCACCGCGTCTCCGCCGCTCTGGCTCTTCACAGACCACGAGATCTTTCGCCGGGCACGGCGGCCCCGGCCACGGCCGCGGTCAGTCAGCCGCGAGACACTCGAGTCGCTCTCTTCTCTGTCTGCCGGAGATTACGTCGTCCACCTGGACCACGGGATCGGACGCTACCGGGGCCTGGAGCGCATCAATGTCGGAGGTGATGAGCTCGAGACGCTCGTCATTGAGTACGCTGGTGCAGACCTTCTGCGGGTACCCCACTATCGCGCCGACCTCGTCGAGCGCTGGATCGGCGACTCCGGTGACGACGGCGCGCGCCCCGAGCCCAAGCTCCATCGTCTAGGCGGTAAAGGTTGGCAGAGGCTCAAGAAGCGCACAGAGGAGTCGATCCAGACCATGGCCGCCGAGCTGCTGGAGCTTTACGCGGCCCGACGCGTGGCTCACGCGCACGAGTTCGGCCCGGACACTCGCTGGCAACGCGAGATGGAGTCCGCATTCATCTACGAGGATACGCCGGACCAGGAGCGAGTCACACGTGAGCTGAAGCGAGACATGGAGGGGCCTCGTCCGATGGACCGGCTGATCTGCGGCGATGTCGGGTTCGGCAAGACGGAGCTAGCGATTCGGGCAGCGTTCAAAGCGGTGCTCGATGGAAAGCAAGTCGCGATGCTCGCCCCGACCACGATCTTGGCCGAACAGCACCTGCACACCTTCCGTGCTCGGCTGGCGGAGTACCCGGTGAAGATCGAAGCCCTGTCACGCTTCCGCACTCCGAAAGAGCAGGAACGCGTCGTGAAGGGCATCGCCGAAGGGTCGGTGGATATCGTGATCGGGACTCACCGCTTGCTCTCACCCGACGTGCGCTTCAAGGACCTGGGGCTGCTGGTCATCGACGAGGAGCAGCGCTTTGGGGTGACTCAGAAGGAGCGCCTGAAGGATCTACGCCGCAGTATTGACGTCCTGACCATGACGGCGACCCCGATACCCCGTACGCTCCATTTGTCGCTCAGCGGTCTCCGCGACCTATCGCTGATCAAGACTCCGCCGCGGAACCGGCACCCGGTGATCACGCACCTGATGACTTGGGACGACAGCACGCTCGAGGACGCCATTCGACTGGAACTGGATAGAGGAGGCCAGGTCTTCTTCGTCCACAACCGGGTGGAATCGATTCAGGAGGTCGCGGCCAAGGTGCGCCGACTCGTACCCGATATCCGGGTCGAAGTGGGGCACGGCCAGCTGCCCGAGCGCCAGCTCGAAAAAGTGATGACCGAGTTCATGCGAGGCGAGATCGACGTCCTGGTTGCCACGGCGATCGTGGAGAACGGTCTCGATGTCGTCAACGCCAACACGATGATCGTGCACCGGGCCGACCACTTCGGTCTGGCTCAGCTGTATCAGCTCAGGGGTCGCGTGGGCCGGTCGCACCGACGCGCCTTCTGCTACCTCGTGGTGCCTCCCAACCTGCCCCCGGAGACCGAGCAGCGTCTCAGCTTGTTGGAAAAGCACACGGAGCTGGGGGCCGGGTACCGGCTGGCCCTCCGGGATCTCGAGCTGCGTGGCGCGGGTAACTTACTGGGACCCGAACAATCCGGCTTCGCTCAGGCGGTGGGCTTCGACACCTACGTGCGGCTGCTCGAGTCGACCGTCGCGGCCATGCGCGCCGGCGATGGCGGCCATGCAGATCGAGCGCGGGTAGCCGAAGTATCGATATCGGGTGCGACGTACATTCCGGACGACTACGTGCCAAACGACGCGCTAAAGCTCGAGCTCTACCGGCGACTAGCAAAGGTGGGCGCCCTGACAGAACTGAATGACCTGACTTCGGAGCTACAAGACCGTTTCGGACCCTTGCCGGAGGAAGTCGACCGCATAGTCGCGGCTGCGAAGATTCGCATACTGGGTAGGCGGCTGGCCGTCGAGCGCGTCCTCGCCACGACCGACACCGCGCGCGTCAACTTCCGACGCGGCGCCATCCCTCGCCTGACGGCTTTGCGCGAGGCGCTCTCCGATCGCGAGGTGGAAGTCGAGGTGAGCCGACTGCAGCCGCTGTCTCTGGTGTTCCGGACCCCGAAATCGCAGAATGTCACACCCATCGTTATCGAAGCTCTGGAAAGATTGGCGGAAGAGCAGACCGAACTCGTTCCCACTGGATAAGATGGCAAAACGTTTATCGTCGGTACTCATTTTGGCTCTCGCAGCCTGCAGCTCGGCGCGCCAAGGGATGGAGGGTCATCTGGACGTGGTCGCCCAGGTAGACGGCTTCCGGTTGACGACGGATCACGCGGCGGAGCTGCTCGCCGCCGGAAACGAGCAGATCGCGCCGACCGTCCCTCGGATCGCGGACCCGCTCACGGATCTGTGGGTCAACTACACCCTACTGGCCAGCCAGTTGGCGAGTCCGACGGCCCTCAACGAGGTCGACATCTCTTGGATCGCCGAGCGCGACCTCCAGCAAGAGCTCGTTTGGAACCTCCACAAAGACGCCATCCTGGCTCGCGCGCAGATGCCCGAAGGTATGGCGGAAGCGGCGTATGAGGAGGAGCAGCCGCGGACTAGCGTAGAAGCCCGACACATCGTCGTTCGTGTGCCTGAGACGGCCACGCAGGCCGACGCGGACAGCCTCCGTCGGTACGCCGAGAGCATTCGACGCCAGCTACTCGACGGGGCCGACTTTGCCGAGATGGCCGAGCGCCACTCTCAGGATCCGGCCAGCGCTCCGGCGGGCGGGACACTCGGCTGGATCCAACGCGGCAGGTTGGTCGCCGAGTTGGAAGACGTCGTTTTCGCGCTCGAGACGGGTGAGATCAGCGATCTCGTTCGGAGCGCGGCCGGATATCACATCGTTCAGGTCACCGGCCGGCGGGAGCCCGACTTCCAGTCGGCCATTACCCAGTTCACGGCCGAACTCGAAGGGCGCAAGCTCGCTGAGGCCGAGAGCACATACATCGACTCGCTCTTCGCACGGGCGGATACGAGCTACACAGTCGGGGCGGCGGCGCGGATGAAGAGGCTCGCCGTCGATCCTCGAGTCGAGAGACTCACGCCCCTGGAGCGAAGCGCCCCGCTGGCTTCTTTCGACGGCGGCTTTGTTACGGTCGGAGACCTCGCCGACTATATCGTAAGAGGCGCGCCCAACTCGCGCTCTCTGATCGCCGGAGCCAATGAGCAGGGCCTGATCAGCATCCTCAACGAGATGATTCGTAGCGAGCTTCTGGTGAAAGCGGCCAACGATCTGGGTTACTCCATCTCCGAACAAGAGATCGCGAGCATCGAGGACAAAGCCCGCAGACTGCTCTACGCTGCCGTCACCGTTTCCGGCTTCAGGCGTGAGGAGCTGACAGACGATGACGCGATCATGGAGGTAGTCGACCGCGTCATCATTCAGATCCTCAACGGAGAGCGCAGTGCCAAAGGGGTCGAGAGGGTCTATCTGGTTTTGCGCCAAGATCACACGATCCAGGTCTATCCGGATCGATTCCCCCTGGTGTACCAGAAGCTCGTAGCGCTCCGCGAAGGCGCCGCTGGCGACGGAGAAGATTCGCCGGCGGGAGAAGGAGCCAGCCGGTGATGCGTCGCCCCCGCCCCAACGCGATCGGCGCCTCCTCGGGCCGAACGGCTGGCCTAGCCGTCGCGCTGGCGGTGATCCTCGCGGCGCCACGCACGGCCACTCCCCAGACGGAACCGGAGCTCGTCGACCGGGTGGTGGCCATCGTCGGCGACACCGCCGTGCTACAAAGCGAGCTGCAGGAGCACCTCTTCCGGATCCAGGCACAAGGCGGACGTCTTCCAACGGACCGTGACGGGATGCGGACCCTCGCGCGTCAGGTTCTTCAGCAGAAGATCAACGAAGTCCTCATCGTCCTCAGCGCCCGCGCGCAAGGGGTGACCATAACCGAAAGCGAGGTCAACGCGGTCGTCGATGAGCGGCTGGCCACCGTCAAGCGCCAGTTTCCTACCGAGATCGCGTTCCAGCAGGCTCTGGCTCAGGCCGGGATGACGTCGGCGGAGTTCAGACTCCAGCTCGCAGATCAGTCCAGAGCCGAGCTGATGACCCAGCGCTATCTGGGGCAAAGCGTGTCGGAATTGCAACCGGTACCCGTGACCGAAGAGGAGGTGCGCGAGCGTTTCGAAGCCCAGCGGGGCTCGCTAGGCCCCAAGCCAGCGACGATCAGCCTATTGCAGATCATCTTCACCCCTAGCGCCACGATCGACGCGGAATTGACGGCGAAAACCAAAACCGAGCAAGTGCTGTCTCGAGCTCGATCGGGTGAGGACTTCGGCGAGCTGGCTCGCGAGTATTCTGAGGATGCGGGTACGAAGGCGAACGGCGGTGAGCTCGGCTGGTTGCGCAAGGGACAGCTGCTCCCCGAGTTCGAGCAGGCGCTGTTCGAGATGACCCCCGGCGAGATCACCGGCCCGGTCGAGACGGCTGTCGGATACCACATTATCAAGCTGGACCGAGTCAGGGGGGCGGAGCGGTTAGGGAGTCACATCTTGATCCGCCCCGACATCACGCAAGAGGATGTGTCCCAGCTCGAGCAGCTGGCCGATTCCGTGGCTGTAGCGCTGCGCCGTGGAGCCGATCTCGACTCTCTGGTTTTGATGTACCATGACAAGAACGAGCAGGAGGCACTCACTCGGTTCGCTCAGGATCGACTACCTCCCGAGTATCGCACCGCGCTCCAAAGCGCGAAGCCTGGGGATGTTGTTGGACCCTTCGAGGTCCCAGCTCCGGGACTGCCGTTCGGTAAGACCGCCGTCGTGAAGGTCGTGGCTATAAGCCCCGGAGGAGATTGGACCTTTGACGATGTGCGGGATCAGTTCTACCGGCAGGTCCAGGAAGACAAGATGCTGGAACAGGTGATCGACAAGCTCCGGGCGTCCACCTACATCGAATCACGAGAGGATACGGTGGACGAGATGGCCGACGCACTCGTGAAACAATTGAGCTCTGTTCTCCAATAACGATCCATCGCAACCGATTCCCCCGCGGGGAAGAGCCCGGATCGCTGTTACGCTGGGCGATCCGCGGGGTATCGGTCCGGAGATCTCCGTCCGCGCCGCACGGGAGCCGGAGATGATCGAGGCCGATGTCGTACTAGTCGGCCCGACCGGCGCGGTGGAGCCAGAGGGGCTGGATCAGATCGAGGTCGGAGCTTGGGGGGGCGGCGGGGGCGGCGGGAGCGGGGGGGGCGGAGGCGATCCCCACGAGGCGGGCCGCCTCTCAGCCCTGGCGATCGAGCGCGCGGTCAGCCTGGCCTTGGCCGGCCACGTTGACGCGATCGTGACGGCGCCCATATCCAAGTCCGCCCTGGTGCTAGCCGGGTATGATTGGCCCGGTCACACGGAAATGCTGCGTGACCTGGCGGGCGTTGCCGACACGGCTCTCTGCCTGACCTGCGAAGAGAGTCCGCTGGGTGCTCCTTTGCGCGTCGTCCTCGTCACCGGGCACATACCCCTTCGTGCCGTGCCCGACGCTTTCAGCGCCGAGCAGCTGGAGCGCTCGGCCCGGCTCGCCCGTGAAGGGCTTAGCCGACTCTGGGGCATCAGAGAACCCCGTCTGGCCGTTTGCGCGATCAATCCACACGCATCGGAAGGCGGCCTCTTCGGCGACGAGGAGGCTCGCGTCTGCTCTCCCGCCATCGAGCGGTTGCGCGGCGAGGGGATCGACATCTCGGGGCCCTTCCCCGCTGACACCGTCTTTCTGCGCGCCATGCGCGGCGAGACCGATGCGGTTCTGGCTCCCTACCACGATGTGGGCATGACCGCCATCAAGACGGCCTGCTTTGGCCGGGCCGTTAACGTCACCCTGGGCTTGCCGTTTCCCAGGACTTCACCCGACCACGGGACCGCCTTCGATATCGCCAAGAGCGGCAGGGCGGATGCCAGCTCGATGAGAGCCGCGCTCGAGCTGGCCGTCGCCTTCGCCACCCGGTCTTTGACGTCAGATGGGATCGCTGATAAATTGCGGCAGGGATGAAGGCCACCTCCCCTGCCGCCTCCTCCACCCCTATAGTGCTCATCGAGTCCGGTGATCAAGCTCATCAGTGTCTATAAAGAGTACCCGCGTTCGGGTCTCGCTCTAAAGAACGTCTCCCTGCATATAAGAAAAGGCGAGTTCGCCTTTCTCACGGGGCCGTCGGGAGCGGGAAAGAGCACTATTCTGCGCTTGATCCACATGACCGAGCGACCGAGCGAGGGGGAGGTCCGCGTATCTGGATTCTCATCCAAACAAGTTAAGCGTCGTGATATACCGCAACTGCGGCGACGGGTCGGGATGGTGTTCCAGGACTTTCGCCTCCTGCGCACGAGAACCGCCGCGGAGAACCTGGCATTCGCTCATGAGGTCACGGGTGGCAAGCGGAGCGAGATCAAAGCGAAGGTCCAGCGGCTCCTGGCACAGGTCGGTCTCGCCTCCCGCGCGAGCGCTTATCCCGAGGAGCTCTCGGGCGGCGAGCAACAGCGGATCGCAATCGCCCGTGCACTGATCCACGACCCGGTCATCCTCCTAGCCGACGAGCCCACCGGCAACCTCGACGAACGCGCCGCAAACGGCGTGTTCGACCTGATTCGCGAGATCAACTCCGTCGGCACTGCCGTCCTGATAGCGACGCACGATCTGGATCTAGTGCGTCGTTTCTCGCAGTACCGGGTTTTGGAACTCGCGGACGGGGCCATCGTGTACGACACTTTGCATAGCGATGGCAAGCAGTAGCATCCGCGGCGCGATCGGAGCGCTGAGGCGCTCTCCCGGCCTCGCGGTACTTTCCGCCGTTAGTATCGGCCTAAGTCTATTCGTGCTGGGGATGTTCGGGCTGGTGACGCATAACGTCGATGTGAACCTTCGACACATCGAGCGACGCGTCGAGGTGGTGGCCTATCTGCGCGACGATGTATCCGGGCAACTGCTCGAGGTTCTGCAAAACGACGTCCGTTCGTTCCCCGAAGTGTCCGATCTGAGTCACGTCTCCAAATTCGAAGCGATGCGCAACGCGATGCAGGACCTGGAGGAGTTTCGTGAGGTCTTCACTGACCTCGAGATGAATCCGCTTCCTGCCTCAATCGAGATCCAACTCAAGCCCGAATTTCGCGACCCCGAATCCGTACGCCGCGTGGCCGAGCTCGTCTCCCTCTACCCGTTCGTTGAAGACGTCCAGTACGGCCGAGAGTGGGTCGAGAAGATCTATCGGTTGCGCCGCGTCGGGGGCGCCGTCGCAGCGGTTCTCGGCACGGCGTTCGCCATCGTGGCGTCTCTGATCATCGGCAATACCATAAGGATGGCCGTGCTCTCGCGCCGTGATGAGATCACGATCATGCGGCTTGTTGGTGCCACCGACGCCTTCATCAGACGCCCCTTCCTTCTGGAGGGGCTGATCACCGGGCTGGGCGGGGGAGCGCTCGCCCTCGGCCTGACTTACTTGACTTACCTTGTGATGGATGGCTCGCTCCTCGAGCTCAGCTGGCTGCCCAACCTTTGGGCCATCAGCGGGACCCTGGCGGGTGGCGCTCTCGGGCTGCTAGCCAGCGCATTGGCGCTGCGACGACACCTGACCACGTATGTCTAACTCGACCCACCGGCTCGCTCCACCTCTCAGCCTCGCCATAATGACGGCCCTCGCCTTCACGGCTTCCGTGGCTGCCCAGAGCTCGAGCCAAGACCCCGTCCAGCCGCTCAGCGCGCAGATACGAGAGAGTCGCTTGCGCCTCGAACACATCCGCGAAGAACAGCGGCGGCTTCGATCGGAGATGGATCAGCTTTCCGC
>CANPVX010000003.1 GCA_947581815.1 Candidatus Indicimonas acetifermentans
GCGGAGGAAGCGATGCACCTGGTATCGCCGGGCGGCGAAATCTGGCGCGGCGCCGCCGCCGCTCGGGAGATCTTAAAGCTCGTGCCGCGCGGGCGGCCGCTGGCCTGGATCTTTAAGCTGCCGGGCGCCATGTTCGTGGCTGAGCGAGTTTACGGCTGGGTCGCCCGTCGTAGGCACAGGTTCGGCTGCGAAAGCGCGTTCTGCCATCGCGGCGCCTGAATCCAAGCACTCCGGCTAGCTGATAAGCCATGTTCCCCCGTCTCCTTCTTCTCTTCACGCTTGTCCCCATCGCAGAGCTCGCTTTGCTTATCCAGACGGGTCGCTGGATCGGACTCTGGCCGACGTTGGCGCTGGTCGTCTCCACCGGGATCATCGGAGCTGGGCTGGCGAGTCGCGAGGGCCTCCGAGCCTGGCATTCTGTCCAGCGCGAGCTCTGGGAGGGTCGCATGCCCGGTCGCTCTCTGCTCGACGGATTGTCGGTCTTCGTCGGCGGAGCGTTGCTTCTCACGCCTGGGCTGATGACAGACGCCTTTGGTTTCGCTCTGCTATTGCGACCGACGCGGCGCTGGCTGCAGAATCGAGTGATCAAGAGAATTGGCGGCGTAGTGATGGAGCGCGGGCGGGTCGAGTTCAGCGCTTCGACCGGCCGCAGGGAGGCGACGGATCGGTCGCCGTCCCAGTCGGGCCGGCCGGCGGGGCGAGAGATCGACCAACCCGGTAGCGATTAGGCCTCTCCAGAAACCAAGGGACGCGGGAGCAACGATGCGGCGCATCTCCTTGCCTTACTCTCCGCTGTGGGGTCCGGTCGCCTTGCGCCTGGCTTTGGGGACCGTCTTCATGGCCCACGGGTGGGCCAAGCTGGCGGATCCGCTCGGCTCGCCGGAAGGGCTCACCATCGCCAGTTGGGGTTGGGCCTACCCCGTGTTCTGGGCCTGGGCGGTGGCTCTGGTCGAGACTTTCGGCGGCTTGCTGGTGATCGTGGGTCTGTTCACGCGTACGGCGGCTGCGCTGATCGCCGTGGTCATGATCGTCGCCATACTCAAGGTCAGGCTCGAGCGCGGCTTAGTCGGCGGCTTCGAGTTCGAGCTCGCCTTGCTGGCGATTGCCATCGCGCTCGTGTTGACGGGCGCGGGGCGGTTTTCGGTGGATTGGGATGTACTCGACCGAGGAGCAGGCAAACCATGACTGCGGATCCGATGAGCTGTGCGCGCTGCGGGCGCGTGGAGCTGTTCGTAGATGGAATCGGCGAAGAGTTTCGCCCGCACTGAATTCTGGAAAAAGAACAGATTCGAGCTCGATGATCGACGGTGCAACAATTTCCCAGGAGCTTCGCGCGGGCGCGGACAGGACACTCGATGAGGTGCTGCGTCTGGCGGTTCGGCAGATTCATGCGGACGGGGAAAAGTACGATTGGGTCGGCATATATCTCTTGAAGGGAGACCATCTGGTCTTGCACAACTACATCGGAGAGCCCACTGACCTCGCGCGGATTCCCGTGGGCAGCGGCGTGTGCGGCACGGCGATCGCGGAAGATCGGGACATCAACGTCCCGGATGTTCAGGCGATCGACAACTATCTGGCCTGTAGCATCGAGACGCAATCGGAGATCGTGGTTTTGATCAAGGACGGCGAGCGCACTCTGGGCCAGATAGACATCGACAGCGACACGCGCGCGGCGTTCGACGATCGCGATCTGGCCGAGCTCAGAAAAGTGGCCGCAGCGCTTGGCGAGGTCCTCGGGCCGAAGCTACGCCACCACGAGTAGCGCCGTGGTGTACATGATCAGCAGACCCGCCACGAGCCCCACAGCGTTAAGCGGAGCGGTCCAGCCGGCCTCGGAATCCCGGGAGATCAGCTTACCCAACTCCCACACGACCTGAAAAATCGCCCCTGCGCCGAGGGCGAGGAAGAACGTGGCGTACGTCGGCTGGTAGGTGAAGCCGCCGAGCCATGCGCCGAAGATCGTCGGCACGCCCGCCAGCGCTCCCAGACCCACGAAATGCCAGAGCGCCGGGCGCTCCTTCGCCACCGGCGCGACGATCGCGAATCCCTCCGTCGTGTTGTGTATGGCAAATCCGATCACCAGGAAGGCCCCCAACGAGATCTTGCCTACCGCGTAAGAGGCACCGATGGCCAACCCCTCGCCCAGGTTATGGAGTCCGATCCCGAGCGCGATCATGTAAGCGAGCCAGAGCCTGTCATTGCCGCCGGCTCCACGGCCCCTCAACCAGTTCCCCGCAGCGACGAGCCCGAGCACCGCGCCCAAGACGCCAACCACCACCAGGCCGACTCCCTGGAACGCGGCGGGCACCTCCTCGGCGAGCTCGAGCGCCTCGTGAAGCGCGTCGATGCCGAGGAATATCAGTAGCCCGACCGTCAGGCTGAGGAAGAAGTGCAGCCACTTCCTCTGGATATCGCGCAGGAAGGGAAACCAGAGGACGCCAAGAAAGACCGGTATCACACCGGCGTAGAGGCCCAGCAGGGTGAACGTCGCCAGATACCGGGCGTTGGGCGCGGGCGACAACGTCGCGATCTCAACTTCACGACTGAACGTTACGCCGGTGTTCGTGATCACCGTGACGAGGAGCGGATCCCCGTCGACCCAGGGGTAGGGGGCGCTTATGACCGCACGCTCGAGGCGGGGGATCTCCGATCCCGGCTCGATCTCGAATATCCAGTAAGCTTCGTCGATGATGAGCTGCGCGACGGTCACCGCCTCGGGGCCGCCGTTGACCAGGAACACCTCGATCTCACCGGGCGCCGAGAAGCGGACGCGCTCGATGGTCAAGTCCTCGAGCGGGGGGAAGGCGGCGCGAAAGACGCCCAATGGGCCGAAGCGGATGAAGAGCGCGGTGAGAACCGCGAGTAGCGCGAGCGGCAGCAGGCCCTGAATCCAGAGTCGAGCGACGGACCGCCGGGTCCCCGTTCCGCCGTTAGAATCACTCACGCTACTAGGACCCCCCACCCTGTCTCGCCCGACGAGAGCCCGCCGACGCGACGATCGGTCTACGAGCGTCGAAGAAGCCCATCCAACCGAGCTCGGCGAACTCGCTCTGGTGCGCGTGAAACATATGCAGGCCCGGATTCTCCAGCTCGAACTCGAGGATATGTCGTTCGCCCTGGCACAGCATCACCGTATCGGTGAGCTCGTAACGGGTCAGCTCGGTGCCTGTTCGATAGAGGCGAAACATCCCCGCGTGGAGATGGAACGAATTGACGGGATCGAACTCGGTAGCGTTGATCAAGTAGACGCGAACTGTCTCACCCACCTCGACCTGGATCGGGTGTCGCTGATAATGGAAGGCGGCCGTGTTGACGGCGTAGACCTCGTTGTCCCCATCGAAGTTCGTGTCGAAGCCGTTCATGATCATGAGCAGCTCGCGCGCCTCGGGTCGGCCAGCCGGCGGGTCGACGATGAATGCGCCGTAGAGGCCTTTGTGTATGTGCCTCTTGAGCGGCATGGAGTGACAGTGATACAAGTGCAACCCGAATGGTCTCGCGTCGAACTCGTAGACGAACGAATCGCCCGGCATCACCACAGGCAGGATGCCGTCCATCTCCGGCGGGTGCAGGCCGTGGAAGTGGATCGTATGCGGATGCGACCCACTATTGGTGAAGCGCACTCGAAGACGATCGCCCTCCGTACAGCGGATCGTGGGACCCGGAACCTGGCCGTTGTAGGTCCAAGCAGCGAAGTATACTCCCGGCGCGACCTCGATCTCCTTGTCCACGGCGACGATCTCGTACTCGCGCAGCGTCTGCCCGTCGGCGAGACGGCTGACGCGGCCGTAGTCGAACTCGGTGAGGAAAGCGACCGGGTCGAAGTCCTCCGTCGAAACTTCGCCCACCGCTGTGGCGGCGTTCGGGTCATGAGATTGCAAGAGCTCGCGAGCCTCGCCGGCCGCGCGGCGCGGCCTGAGCCCGAGGGCGGCACCGATTCCGGAGGCACCGGCGAGGACGGCGCTGAGCTTGAACCAGTCGCGTCGAGAGAATAGGGCAGCCATAGGTCGCACTTTAGTTTTAACTAATTACAAGTTTCGAACCCCCTAAACGCGGGAATTTGCCCATTCTCCGCCGTTTATGCAAGGGCCCAGCCATTGCCCGCGGACCGGCCGAGCGGCATGTTAGGCCCTCAAAACCCAAGTGCGGTGCGAAGAAATTGAAGAGAATCAGGGCACACGAGCTGATGGATCAGCCCTCGCCCGAACCGGATCTACTGGCCCAAAGCCTGACCGACCTGGCCTGGGTCAATCGATTCCTTGGCGGGACCGCGTCGCTGATCCACCAGCTGCGGCAGCTGCTGGTTGGATATCAAGAGACCCACCTGCGTGTCTTGGATGTTGGCGCGGGAGGTGGAGACGTGCTGCTCTCGGTAGGCGGCTGGCTCGCGGGCCGGGGGGCGGGCGAGGCGAGGGGGATGAGGCTGCGGGGTGTCGCGCTGGATTTCGGACAGCAGGCCGTGCGCTTTGCGGCGCGGGAGTTCGAGCGGGAAGGCCGTCGGGCGGACCCTGACAAGAAGCTAGACTTATACGTCGTGCTCGGTGACGGGCGAGCGCTCCCCTTCGCTGACCGGGCATTCGATGTGGCGATCTCCACCACTTTCCTACACCACCTCGAGTCTGAGGACGCAGTTCAGACTTTGATCGAGATGGCGCGCGTCAGCCGCTGGGGCCTGGTCGCTAGCGATCTGCGGCGGACGGTCATGGGTCATCTCGTTACGAGCGTGATTGCGCGCACGGTATGGAGGCGACACGAGTACGCTCGCCACGACGGCCCCGCTTCGATGAGGGCGGCCTATTCGCTACGCGAAGCCGCCGCCCTGGCGGAGCGCGCCGGTCTCGAGGCCGCAGTGCAGGCACAGCCGGGCTTCCGCTGGGCCCTCCGCTGGAGGCGCCCCGCATGAGCAGCGCCGAAGTTGTGATCGTCGGCGGCGGGCCCGCCGGTGCCGCGACGGCGATCGCCCTGGCCCGGGCGGGTCGGGACGTATTGGTGTTGGAACGATCACGATTCCCGCGTGACAAGCCGTGCGGCGATTGCGCCAATCCCGGCAGCCTCGAGGAGCTGCGCCGTCTTGGCGTCGCCGAGCGCCTCGAGCCTCTCTTGCGGCCGCATGAGCTGCGCGGTTGGTATGTGGAGGCGCCGGATGGCAGCGCCTTTCGTGCGGAGTTTGGGCGCGGCCGGAGCGGTGACGCCGCCCCCCAGCTAGGCTGGGCGGTGCGCCGGCGAGATTTGGACAGGGCGCTTCTCAACGAAGCGGAACGCGCTGGCGCCAGGGTGCGGTTCGGGTTTCGGGTCTTCGACGTGACGCGTCGTGGAAAGCGAGTGTGCGGGGTCGTCGGTCGCTCGGGCGCTTATGGGGAGGAGACGATACGAGCCTCCTGGGTTGTAGGTGCAGACGGGCTGCGGTCGGTGGTGCGCCGCCGTCTGAGCGTCAAAGCGCCCCAGCCGCGTGTCAAGAAGATAGCGCTAGTGGGTCATCTCGCCGGCGATTGGAGCGGCTCGGCAGGATTCGGCGAGCTTCGCGTGCGGGACGGTCGCTGCTGCGGCTTCGCGCCCCTGGCCTCCGGGGCGGGGGCGAACATCACGCTGGTCGTTCCACAGGCCGAGGCGAAACAGATCGGCGGCGACGCTCGCGGTTTCCTGCAGTCTGCCCTGAACGGCTTCCCCGAAGTCGCGGCGCGCCTTCGCCTCGCCGCCCTGGATCCGCGGGTCATGGTCACGGGTCCCTTCGATGTCTCGGTCCGGCGCCCCTCGTTCGCCGGAGCTCTGCTCGTGGGCGATGCCGCGGGCTATTTCGATCCCTTCACCGGCCAGGGAATCAACCAGGCGCTTCGTGGCGCGCGGTGGGCCGCCGTCGCTATCGAAGCGGCTCTCAGGGAACCGCGGCGTGAGAGGAGAGCGTTGCGGTGGTACGCGCTCCAGGTTCGTCGTCACAACGCGGCGACACACGGGCTACAGAGGGTCATCGACGCAGTGATCAGCCGGCCCGCACTGATGTCGGCGTTCATCCGAGTCTTGTCGCGGGGAGAAAGCCAGGCGGCGAGGCGCCTGCTGCGTGTCACCGGAGATCTGGCTGATCCCGTAACGCTGCTGGATCCGCTCGTTTGGTTGCGCCCCCCGCTTCGGGCGACTGGATAGTCTAACATGTTCACGCACAACGAGTTACATATGAGCGCGCCGCCCCAGCGCTGCTTCGAAGTCGCCGCGGACGTGGAGAGATGGCCGGAGATCCTTCCCCACTATCGTTGGGTGAGGTTCCATCGCCGCGACGGTTTCGGGAGCGGCCTGGTCGAGATGGCGGCCAGGCGAATGTTCGGCCCGCTGCCTTACCCGGTCTGGTGGGTGAGCGAGATGGATTCTGACGGCGAGCAGCCCGTCGTGCGCTACCGACACGTGGATGGGGTCACGAGGGGAATGGTCGTGGAGTGGCGCTTCCATACGGACGAGGAGGCGGGCGGCACGCGAGTCGAGATCACACACAGTTGGCCCCGAGGTGCGACTTGGCCGCTGATCGGCAGGTTCGCAGCCGACGCCGTGATCGGGCCCGTTTTCATACATCACGTCGCCGGACGCACGCTCGAGGGTGTGAAGAGAAAGGCAGAGGCTGAGTGATTATCGGAACGACCGCAAGCCAGAATGGGCGCAGGCGCATCGCAGTCACCGGGATCGGCTGCGTCACAGCGATCGGGTTGGGCGCTGAAGGGTTATGGGCTGGACTGCTCAAGCGAGAGTCGGCGGTGAAAACGATCACGCGCTTCGACCCTGCCGAATTCAGAAGCCATATGGCGGCCGAAGCGAACGACTTCGAGCCGGCAGATTACATGGAGGTGAGGCGAGCCAAGCGGCTCGACCGCTTCGGCCAATTCAGCGTCGCGTCCGCTCGCATGGCGCTCGACGATGCGGAGCTCGACGTCGCCTCGCTGGATGCGGATCGTGTCGCGGTGCAGATGGGCTCCGCCCTGGGCGGCGTCGCATTGGCTGAAGAGCAGCATCATGTCTACGTCGAGCGGGGCCCCCGCGCCGTGAACCCGCTGCTGGCCCTCGCCGTGTTCAGCGGCGCCTCTAGTTGCAATATCGCGATCGAGTTCGGCTTCACGGGGCCCAACTGTACCAACGGGATGAGCTGTGCCTCCGGCGCGATC
Organism: Candidatus Indicimonas acetifermentans; assembly: GCA_947581815.1. Classification (GTDB taxonomy): domain Bacteria; phylum Gemmatimonadota; class Gemmatimonadetes; order Palauibacterales; family KS3-K002; genus Indicimonas; species Indicimonas acetifermentans. The sequence goes on from CANPVX010000003.1 coordinate 7,143, forward strand.
GGGATCGGCCACGCGTTCCGCCTGATTCGCGACGGGGAAGCCGACGTTGCGCTGGCGGGAGGTGCGGAGTGCCCGCTCGCGCCGCTCAGCTTCGGCGCGTTCGCTCTAATCCGGGCGATGTCAAAACGAAACGACGACCCGGCTACGGCGAGCCGCCCGTTCGACCGCGATCGGGATGGCTTCGTGATGGGGGAGGGGGCGGCGGTGCTGGTTCTGGAGGAATGGGGCCGCGCAGTGAAGCGCGATGCGCGGATCTACGCGGAGATCTGCGGGTTCGGCACGACCAACGATGGTTATCACATGACCGCTCCCCTACCCGACGCCAGCCAGTCGACGCGTGCCATGGAGCTCGCCCTGGGCGATGCCAGGGTGTTGCCCGACGAGATCGAGTATGTCAATGCGCACGGGTCGTCCACGAAGCTGAACGATTCCACAGAGACGAAGGCGATCAAGGCAGCTCTTGGCGAGCGGGCCTACCGAGTCGCGGTGAGCGGCACGAAAGGATACTACGCGCACGCCCTGGGTGCCTCGGGAGCCATCGAGGCGGCGATCTGCTCGCTGGCGATCGCGCGCAGCTGGCTGCCGCCCACACTGAACCTCTCCGAGCCCGATCCGGACTGCGATCTCGACTACATCGATGACGGCGGGAGAGAGACCCGCGTTGGTTACGCCGTCTCCAATTCTTTCGGCTTTGGAGGAATCAACGCAGCGCTTGTGTTCCGCGCGCCCGAATAGAGCGCCGCCCCACTTCTGACGGACTAGCCTGCCTGGGGCGGGGGGCGGGGCCTCCCCCCCGCCCCCCGCTCGGGCAGCCGCCCGCCTCATCATCAGATGCGGCCCTTGACGCCTGCGCCTTCGCGGCTCAGCTTTCACTCAGCTTCTGGTGGAGTGATTTGTGGCCGCTTGCAACCACCTTAAAAAAAGCTAAAGAGCCGGGGCAGAACAAACGTTGAGGAAATGTTCGTCGCGACCCGAGCTCGATGGAGCGGGTCGCGTTTTTTTTGGGGGGCGGGAGCGGGGGCCGGGGCAAGGGGCGTCGTCGAGGCGCCTCAAAGCAGGCGAGGAAAGTATCATGCCCGATTTTCGAGCGTTGCTGGAGTCCGGCGGGGCTCATCTGGTCGATGGGGCGATCGGCACCGAGCTTTATCGGCGAGGAGTGTTCATCAACGTCTGCTACGACGAGCTGAATCTCAAACGACCCCGGCTGGTGCAAGAGGTTCACGGCGCCTACGTGGACGCCGGGGCCGAGATTCTGGAGACGAACACTTTCGGCGGCAATCGGGTTCGCTTGAGCCAGTTCGGTCAGGCGGATCGTGTCAGCGATATCAATCGAGCTGGCGCCGCGATCGCCAGAGAGGTCGCAGGCGATGACCTGTTCGTCGCGGGCTCCATCGGCCCGCTCGGGATTCGCATCGAGCCTTACGGCCCCACTTCGCTGGATGAAGCTCGAGCGATGTTCCGCGAGCAGGCGGAGGCGTTAGCCGAAGGCGGAGCCGACCTTTTCATCATCGAGACTTTCAGCGATCTGGCGGAGATCGAGCAGGCGATCCTCGGCTGTAGGGAGGCGGCCGATCTGCCGGTCATCGCACAGATGACGGTTCGTACTGACGGCAATACGGCCTACGGGTCGGACCCGGCCAAGATCGCGCGCCGCCTGGACGAGTTGGGGGCCGACGTGGTCGGCCTCAACTGCAGCGTCGGACCCCATATCATCCTCGAGGCCATCCAGGCGATGGCCAAAGTCACGAGCCTTCCGCTCTCTGCTCTGCCCAACGCGGGGCTGCCGCGCGAGATCGACGGCCGGAAGATCTACATGGCGTCGCCGGACTATTTCGCGAAGTTCACGCGTCGCCTCGTGCAGGCAGGAGTGCGCTTCGTTGGCGGCTGCTGCGGCACGACGCCCGAACACACTCGGGCGATGGCAGATCAGCTACGGGCGTTGTCGCCCAAGCACCGAGCTGTGGTTACACCGGTCCAGGGCGCGGGGCGGCGGTCCGCGGAGCCGGCGCTCGAGCCGGTACCGACACCCGAGCGATCGAGGGTGGCGCGGATGATCAGCGATGGAGAGCTGGTGACGAGCGTGGAGATACTGCCGCCCAAGGGATCCGATCCGGGCGGCATCCTCGAGCAGGCGCGAAAGCTCGAGGCGGCCGGGGTCGACGCGGTCAACGTCCCGGATGGACCCCGAGCCATGATGCGGATGGGCGTGCTGGCCAGCTGCGCCATCGTGGAGAACGAGTTGGGACTCGAGACGATCGCTCACTACTGTTGCCGCGACCGCAACCTGCTGGGAATGATGAGCGATCTGCTGGGGGCCCAGGCGCTTGGGCTGCGCAACTTGCTCATCGTAACGGGTGATCCCCCGAAGATGGGGCCCTACCCGGACTCCACAGCGGTCTTCGACATCGACTCGATCGGCTTGACGAACCTCGTACGCAACTTGAACGAGGGTTTGGACCCTGGCGGCAACGCGATCGGCTCGGCCACTAGCTTTTACATAGGTGTGGGTGTGAACCCGGCCGCCGTAGATCCGAGCCACGAGATTGTTCGCTTCGAGTGGAAGGTGGACGCCGGCGCTCAGTACGCGGTCACGCAGCCGTTATTCGAGATCCCACGGTTCCTCGAGTTCCTAGACCGTATCGAGCACGTGCGGATTCCCATCATCGCCGCGGTGTGGCCGCTCGTGTCCTACCGGAACGCCGAGTTTCTCAACAACGAAGTTCCTGGGATCGACGTGCCGGGTGAGATTCTCGAGCGCATGCGCTCCGCCAGCGAGAAGGGCAAAGAAGCCGGCATGGCCGAAGGGTTGGCCATCGCTCGGGAGATGGTGAGCGAGATCCAGGAACATGTAGAGGGTATTCAGGTGAGCGCGCCGTTAGGGAAAGTCGATTTCGCCCTCGGGGTGTTCGAGGCGCTCGACGACTGGTCTCGGCGCGGGGGCCAGTAGCGATCGGAAGTGGTGAACGTAGCACGTGGCACAAAATGGGCGGCCGCTCATGGTTCCAAGAGGCTGAGCAGCGACAGCAGGAAGGCGGACGCCGCCACCACCGCCACCAGAATCGTCCACTTGGCCGCGACCGATAGCCGGGAATCGCGATCCAAGACGATCCCCACTCGCGTCGCGATGAGCACGACGACACCGGCGAGCAGGAGGTTCCAGAAGAATCGAAACGTTGTCATTCGTGGGGGCGAAGTAGGGCGGCGCAAGTTTGTCCGCCGATTGATAATAGGCGTGGTCGCAGGGTGGCGACAGGAGCGTGTCAACTTTACCTTCAACGATGCCCTCTAAGTACGCCAGCGCCGATCTCTCGAAAGCGCGCACGATACCATTCGCCAAACGGAAGAATAAGGTCTCGATCGAGCAGTTCGCTTCCATCCCGGATTGGGAAGGGATCGAGGCGGACCCGCTCAGCGGACTGCCCGACCTTCTAGCGGCCCGCGATCTGCGCGCAGTGGCCGATGCGATCGCTGGCGCCCACAAGAACGGTCGCGCGATCGTGTTCATGCTGGGAGGGCACGTGGTCAAGACCGGCTGCTCGCCGCTGCTGGTAGACCTGATCGAGCGACGGGTGATCACTCACCTCGTGCTGAACGGTGCCACGGCGATCCACGACTACGAGATTGCCCGCTTCGGCCAGACTTCCGAGGACGTGGCCGAGAATCTGGCGGATGCCACGTTCGGCATGGTCGATGAGACGGGCCTCGAGATGAACGCCGCCTTCCAGCGCGGTGTGGAAGAGGGCTGGGGCATGGGTGAAGCGCTAGCGCGCTCGCTGATCGACGGCAACGCCGCCAACGCCGAGCTCAGCCTCATGGTGGCTGCCCACGAATCCGATGCGCCGGTTACAGTGCATGTGGCCATCGGCGCCGACATCATCCATCAGCACCCCAGCTGCCGGGGCGCCGCCATCGGTGAGACTTCGTACCGGGACTTCCGGATCTTGGTGGAATCGCTGAAGAGACTCGGCGCCGGCGGCGTCGTGGTCAACGTCGGCTCGGCCGTCATCCTCCCCGAGGTCTTTCTGAAGGCTTTGACCCTGGCGCGGAACCTCGGTGAGGACGTCGACGACTTCACCGCGGTCAACCTCGACATGATTCGCCACTACCGACCGGAGGTGAACGTCATCGGCCGACCGGTCCAGAGCGGTGGCCAAGGAATTAACCTGATCGGCCACCACGAGATCATGATCCCGCTGCTCTACCGCGCGGTGGCTTGGCGGCTCGGCAGCTAGTCTTTACCCGGTCTCGGCGTAGTATCTGTAAACCGTCCGCAGGTTCATCTTGAACCAATTGTCGTAGCCGCCCCAATCGGAGTAGGCGGGCAGGTCGATCGCCTCGACGGCCTCCTCTTCCGACATGCCGGCCGCGAGCGCGGCCTCCACAGCGCCTCTGAGGTCGGTCCAGTAGTTGATCTGGTCGTAGACGTCGGCTTTCGTGCCCGGAGCGCCATGGCCGAAGACGGCGGTTTGATAGTCTAACTCCTGCAACCGCTCGAGCGACTCCCAGAGGGCCGGAAAATAGTAGCCTGGCAGGTCCCGATAGCCCACGCGGTCGTTCGAGACGAAGTCCACGGCGAAGACGATGCCCTGGTCGGGCAGATGGGCCACGACCGAGTTGTTGCTGTGGTTGGGGCCGAGGTAAACGAGGTGGATCGTCTTCGATCCCATGTAGAGAGTCATTTCATCGGTGAAGGTGCGGTTGGGCAGTGCGATATCGGGGTTCGGCTCGGCCGCCAGCTGTTCGCGCGCCAGGGCCTGAGAGATGATCGGGACGTTCGTCGCCAGCGCCGCGGCTCCGCTGACGTGGTCGCCGTGGTGATGACTGTACACGATAGCCCGAATCGGGTCTGAGGTGATCTGGCGGATCTCCTCGCGATAGATACGCGCCGCTTCGGGGTTGATGGGGTCGAAGACCACTACGCCCTCATCGGTGAGGACGAACATCGAATTGTGGACCTGGTAGCGAAACATGTAAACGCCGTCGGCGATCCGGGTGGTCTCGTACTCCGGCTGTTGCGCGGCGGCAGCCCTCGACGGCAAGCTGGGCGTAGCGGCCAGGGTACAGACGGCTAGTGCAGCGGCGAAGCGGCTCGTCATCTCGATTTCTCCCGCGCTCGAGTTATTCTGCTGGTGAAGGGCTGAAGAATATCCTTATACTTATAGGATATGCAATGGAATGCGCTGTGTTGTCGGATGGCGCCCTGGCGCTGCCTTGCGTGAGGAGACTGGATAATCGCAACGGGAGATGACGATGGTGAGAGGCGAACTTAGAGCTAACCTAAATGATGGAGATCAGATCTAGTATGAGAATAATTGCCGCAGCGCTTGTGTTCTCGGGTCTCGTTACGCAGGCGAGCATGGCGAAGGACCCGGTCCGTTACACGGTGAGGGTCGAGGAGCCTTCGAGCGGTATATACAAAGTGGCGGCAGAATTTCCTGCCACCGGTGACGACACCTATCTGTCGCTTCCGTCGTGGACTCCGGGCCATTACACCCTCGAGAACTACGCCCGCCATGTGGGGCGCTTCGAGGCCGTCGATGCGGAGGATGGTCGCGCGCTGCGCTGGGACAAGACCGATGCTGATTCGTGGAGGGTCGTCTCGAGCGGAACGTCTCGCATCCGTGTGAGCTTCGAGTTCAGCGCCGACACGCTCAACCTCAGTGGTAGCCTGCTGCACGACGACTTCGGCTTCTTCAACGGAACGAACCTCTTCCTCTATCCGGAGACGGGTTACGATTTCGAATCCGAGGTGACGTTCGAGCTACCGGAGGGCTGGTTAATCGCGACCGAGCTGCAGGAGACCAAGCTTCCGAACGTGTACAGGGCGATCGACTATCACGAGCTGGTCGACAACCCGACCTTCTTGGGGCATTTCGCCATCGACAGCACTCTCGCCGACGGAATCTGGGTGCGGCTCGCCGTATACCCGGGGTCTTACATGAGAGAGCCCGCCCGCACGATGGCCCTCGATGCGCTGGAGAAGATAGCCGAATCGCTGCACGAGCTGTTCGGCGACCCACCATACGATCGGTACACGACGTTGATCTACCTGGCCGAAGGGATCCCCTACCTGGCCGGACTCGAGCACAGCAACTCGCATTTCGATGTGCTGCCGACAGTCGCCTTCGAACAGCCGCGCCTCCTGTTCACGGGCTTCATCTACCGGCTTCTGTCGCACGAGTACTATCACGCCTGGAACGTGAAGCGCATCCGGCCAGCCGGTATGTGGCCCTACGCCTACGATCGACAGCAGTTCACGCCGCTTCTCTGGGTCTCCGAGGGGATCACCGACTACTACGCGCAGCTGATTTTAGTCCGAACGGGAATCTGGCCAGGAGCCCTTCTCTGGCGATCGTTCGAGGACGCGATCGGCAATGTGGAGTCGCAACCAGTCCACGAGGCTGTGGAGGACGCGAGCCTCAACACATGGATAGACCCGACGTTCATTCCACAGGACTACTACTATGACAAGGGCGCGCTGCTGGGTCTACTCCTCGATATTCGGATCCGGGACGCCACCGACAATCGCCACAGTCTGGATGATGTGATGGCCAGGCTGTATCGCGAGCATTTCCTCGAAGGAAGCGGTTTCACCACCGAGGACTTCATCGGCTACGTGGCGGAGTATGTCGGCGAGGAGGCGAGCTGGAGCTTCTATCGAGATTACGTTGACGGCCGGCAGCCGCTTCCTTTCCAGCAGACGCTGGCGCTCGCTGGTCTGCGCTTCGAGTCCGATACGATCACCGAGCCGTTCCTCGGCGTGGCCGTGGCAGCCACCCGCGATGGAGGTACACGGATCACAACGGTGCAGCCGGGGAGCGCCGCGGCACGGGCGGGCTTGCAGCCCGGTGACATTCTGGAAAGCGTCGGCGAAGTGGAAGTGACCGACGAGGATTGGGGATCGCAGTTTCGCGAAGTGTACACGGGGGCCGAGGGGATGCGCGTACCGGTGAAGTACGAGCGCGACGGCCAGCCCGAGTCGTCGTGGACCACCATCGGCAGCCGAACGCGGTACGTCCATCGCATCCAGCCGGAGCGCGGCGCCAGCCCGGGGCAGCTGAGGATCAGGGAAGGGTTATTGACGGGCGAGACCGAAGCCGGTTAGAGGGCGAAAGCGGCGATTACCGTGTAGAGCACCGCCGCGAGGCCGGCCGCGGTGAGCGCGAGAGGGATCTGAGTGTAGACGTGGTCCATCAGATCCGAGCCCGTGGCGAGCGATGAGAGGATCGTCGTATCGGAGATCGGCGAGCACTGGTCGCCGAAGACGGCGCCCCCGAGCACGGAGCCGAAGCACAGCGTAAGGAAAAACGGTTCTGGATGGATCGCCCAGGCCAGCGGCATCGCGACGGGGAACACGACGGCGTAGGTCCCCCAAGACGTCCCCGTGGAGAACGCGATCACCATACAGAGGACCAAGAGGAGGGCCGGCAGGATCACGGGTGTGATGAATCCCGAAGTTACGTCGATGAGATAGGGAGCCGTGCCCACTGAGTCGGCCACGGCCTTGAGTGTGACGGCCAATGCCAGAACGAGCGCGCCGATCGTCACGCCTTTGCACCCGTCTACGACGGCGCCGATGACTTCACGCAGCGGCATCCCCTTGACGAGAGCGATCGCGACCCCCGCTATGACCGCGAGCATGAACGCCTCGGCGATGGGGAAGGCAGGATCTTCGGAGCCCCTTATCCAGTACGTGAATACGTAAGGGATGATCGCTACGCCCAGCAGCACTCCGATGGGCCCGAAGAAATCGATCAGTCCGCTCTTGTAACCTTCCGCGACGCGTATAACCGTTAGCTCTTTGGATGTGAGCGGCTCGGCGCCGTCCCGGTCCAGCTTTCCGGAAGTACGGGCCCGGCGGATCGCGTCGGACATCCTGCGCCCTACGACCAGCGGCACCCGCTCCCAAAGGTTGCCCGGCATAAAGGGTAATCGTTCGAGGGCGAACAATAGCGTGAAGAGCACGGCGAAGATGGCGTAAAAGTTTAGGGGCAGCGCTTTGAAGAAGAATTCGATGCCTTCACCCGTCGTTTGTATCATGGGGACCGTGCCGACGACCAGGCTGGCGACGTAGATGGGCCAGACGTTGAAGGGGATGATAGTGGCGGCCGGCGAAGCGGTGGAGTCCACTATGTATGAGAGCTCTTCGTGGGATACGCGATAGCGGTCGGTGATCGGGCGCACCGTCGTTCCGGTCAGCACGGTGCTTATCGTACCTCCCTGATGGAATACGATACCCATGAGCCAGCCGAAAAACTTTGCCGACCGGGGCCCTCGGACTATCCGCTGCCCCGCCCATTCGGAAAAAGTCTGGGCGCCACCCGTTCGCGTCCACAGCCCGATCAGCCCGCCGAGCGCCCACAGATAGACCAGCAGGATGATCGCGAAGCTCTCGCTTCCGATCGACGGGATGAGGTACTCCTGCACGATGTTGAGCTTACCCGAGATGATCCCGCCCAGCACGATGCCGACGAACAGAGAGCTGATCACCTCGCGCGTCAGAAACGCGAGGACGATGGCTACCGCTGGCGGAACGATCGACCAGAAGCCGTAGTGGTCGCCTTGTGAGGGTATGCTACCCGTGGCGAGCACGGCGACCACTACGAGTAAAGCGGCGATGAGAATCCGCGTGCGAACCGTGATCATGAACGACTCCCGCTTCAGCTATTCCTGCGGTCCGGCCCAGATCCTGATCGGGCCGAACCCCCTGACGCGTAACAAGTATTCCGCCGGCTCCTCGGGTATCGCGAACGCGAGCGACACGGCCACGGCGTTGGCGGCGCCGCGAGCGGGGGGAGGCACGGTCAAGCGACCCGAGGAGCCGCTGACAAGCATCTTCAGCCCGAACAGCTGAGTCACGATGCCGGCCGGCAACAGGACATCATCGCCGTCATCGCCGCCCAAGAGGGCGACGTCGCTTGCCAGATCGAGCTCGAGTGGGGTGCCGGCGGAGCGGTTTGCACTGGCGCTGTCCGGTCGAAGCGCGAGCACGACCTCGAGGTATCGTCCCGAGGTCGGGTTGGCGCCTGCGTACTCGACGCCCACGTCGCTGCTAACGACATTCAGCTCCCAACCGCTCGGGCCGGGCACCCAGTCGCCGACGAGATAGAAGTCGAGTTCCGCGCCACCGAACCTGATGTACTTGTCGAACCAGCGCAGTTGGCGAAAGAAGAGATCGATACGATGCCGCGGCTCGCGGATGCCATGGCCCTCGCGGGGGTATTTCACGAACTCCACCGTGCGACCCAGATCTACGAGCGCTCGATACATCTCATTGGAATTGGAGATGAAGGTATTAGGGTCCTCTGCGCCGTGTATGATGAGCACGGGCGTGTGAATGTCAGTTACGTAGCGCATCGGTGAGCGATCGAGGTATCTGTCCAAGTCCTCCCAGTAATGTGCACGCAGGTATTCGTACTCCCAACGCGGGATATTCGAGTTCGAGTAGTCGGTGATCAAGCTGAAGATTCCATACATCGATACTGCGCTCTTGAAGCGCTGCGTGCGGCTGATGGTCCAGTTCGTCATGTAGCCGCCGTAGCTGCCTCCATAGATGCCCAGCCGCGCGGAATCGGCGATGCCCATCTCGATCGCATGATCGACGCCGGCCATCAGGTCGCTGAAATCCCCGCCGGCGAGATCTTCTCGATTTGCCGTGCCGAAGGTCTCACCGTAGCCGGTGCTGCCTCGGAAGTTGGGCGCTAGAACGGCGTATCCTTGGGCGGCGAACAGCTGGTAGCCGTGGAACTGGTCGAGCACGTCGCGCGCGCGACTGGACGGGCCGCCGTGTGGGTTGACCAGCAACGGGTAGCGGCGGTCGTCCTGGTAGTCGGCCGGATAGACCAGTACCCCTTCGATTGTGAGGCCGTCGGGCGCCGTCCACTGGATGACCTCCTGTCGCCCCAGCTTCCAGCGCGCGATCCGCTCGTTGAGCTTGGTCAACCTTTCAACCTGCGTGCCGGCGACGCGCCACAGCTCCGTCCCCTCGGTTGCTGACTCACGGACGGCGTAGATGGTCCCTCCGCCAGGCGCGGCATCGAAAGCGGTGTAGTTGAGAGGGCCGCTAGTCAGTCGTTGCAGCGCGCCCGCCGCGCTCAGCTCGAACAAGTGCGTGTATGTGCCGAGGGCAGCGCTTAGCACGAGCTCTCCGCCAGCGGGCCAGCGGTGGGCCAGCACAGCGCGGTCGAAAGCGTCGGTCAGGTTCGTCGGCGTGCCACCCGCCGCCGGCATGCTGAAGAGCTCAGTCTGCGAATACGAGAGCTCCGACTTTTGGGGCGCCTGAAAGACGATGGTGCGACCGTCCGGCGACCAGACGGGGGAGGTCTCTGAACCGGCTCGATCAGTGAGCCGGCGAGGGTCCCCGGAGTCAACGCCCAGAACCCAGAGGTCGAAGCTGGTAAAGTCGCCGACCGCGCCGGTGTAGTTGGTGGCGTAGACGATGCTGCGACCGTCGGGACTGAGCGCGAACTCCGATATGCCGCGCTCGCCTCCCCCCACGTACTCGGCCTCACCGTCGGGCGTCGCGATCCGCCAGAACTCCCGAGGCCGCTCGGCTTCATCCCGCACGACCACGGGGTCGTCTTTGGCTTTCTTCTCCTGCTCCGCGATCGCCTCGAGGAGCGCGGGCTCCGCCTGAAGGGTCAGGATGTAGATACTACCGTCAGGCGCCCAACCGTAGTCGAACACCCCACCCTGACGACGAGTGAGCTGGATGGCCTCTCCGCCTTGGGCGACGGGGAGCAGCCACACTTGGCGATGGCTCGCGCCATCTTTGCCCGCCGCTCCCTTCGACAGGAAGGCAAGCCAGGCGCCGTCCGCCGACCAACGCGGCATTCGGACATCGGCTCGCCGCGTCGTGAGCGCTCGCGGCCCCCCGTCGGGCCGCCATAGGTAGAGCTCGGTACGATACTCACTCGACTCGAGGTCGGCTTTGGTGACCGTGAAGGCCACGCTACCTCCGTCGGGGGACACTTGCACCGCGCCCAGGTCCTTCAGTTCGAGGTACTCTTCGACGGTGACGGGTGTCTGTGGCGATTGGGTCTGGATGCTCAGGAGTAGCGTGAGCAGCGCTAAGCTCATACGAGGCACTCTTCCGCTGATCGTCTATGCAACTCGCTAACAATCGGCAACATATTGGCCATGCCTTTGCGGGCACACAAGGAGTGACTGCGAGAGACTTGAGGGTGAGAGCGAGTCGCAGGAGTCGCTACCAAAGCATAGCATTGATCGAGATCCCCACCGCAAAGTAGTCGAACTTCAAGCCCTCGACCGTTTCCACCAACTCTTTCTGGGTACTGCCGTCGGGATTGACTTGGGTCCGGAAGATCTCGACGTCGGGCCGGCTGTAGTTGTATTCCCCGTACACGCCGAGCGCGATCGCCCGGCTCAGCTGCCCGCGCAGACCGATACCGGCTGCCCAACCCACGGTATCTTTGGGGTTGAATTCCACTATGGGCAGCTCTTTCACGCCGAGCTCCTCCTGGCGGTCTTCGACGACGGTGATTCTCACCGAGCTGGTCGCTCCCGAGGCCCAGCCGCCCGTCAACTTGCCGGTTGCCGAGAGCCTTTGGCTCAACGGAAGGTTGAAGAAAGCCCCGCCGAAGAGGGACTGCATCCCCATAGGCGACGTTGTAACGGCCGCCGCGATCGAATCGATTTGCGGGTCGGGCGTGAAGTTGTCGGAGTCGATGGGGAAGTTGCCAATAGAGAGCTCGCCGCCCAACCCGAAATTCGTGTTCAAGAAATAGGCTCCCTCGAACCCGTAGTTGATCCCGCCATTCGCGGAGAACTCATCATCTCTGTCCTCCAGGTCGCCCACATGCCTGGCGACGCCCGCTTTGAAGTCGAGGAAGGAGGGATTCCCCCTAGGCCGATCGGCGGGCCCTTTCGGCGGCAGCTCGTTGGTCCACCTATCGCCTACGACCTCCTCAACCAGGAGGTAGCCCAACTCTACGCTCAGGATGCCCACACCGGCTCCGAACAGGACATCGGATATCCAGTGCTTGTCGTTGAGCAGCCGGATTGCGCCCGTGATGGTCGCGATGGAGTATCCGCCGATGCTGTAGTAGACGCTCCGCGGACCGTACTCCTTGGACATGAACGCTGCACCAACGAATGCCCGCATTGTGTGGCCTGATGGAAAGGTCGAGAGAGAGGAGCCATCGGGCCGTTCCAGATCGAGGGTCCGCTTTCCGGCAGTGACGAGCAGGTTGGCGATGCTGAATCCGACGAACCATGAAGCCGCGGCCCTGCCCAGCGAGTGCTGGCCCTTCACGCCGGCGATATTGAGGCCGAACGTGATAAGCTCGGGGAGCGCCTGGGCAACGTCGTCGAAGTTATCCTCGAAATCTGGGAAGTAATCGTCCCTAAAATCGCGCACATCCGTTCTACTTGGGAAAGTGAGGAGGCCGAGCGTCATCAACGTCGCCGGCGCGATCGTGATCTTGAACGCGCGGGTCTGATAGAACTTAAGCTCGTCTTGTTTCGCGGGGCCGGGTTCGAAGGCGGATAGCCGCTTGAACAGCACTCGGTTCGATGAGATGCCCAGCCGGTAGTCATGATTGGGGGCGAGAGCACGTGAGGTGTACGCTCTGAGCTGAACGATCCGCCGGGTCGGTGAAATCTCGACCTCTTGGGCGTTCCCGTCGATGAGTGGGGATAGGCACAACGCCAGCATCACGATACTGGCTCGATTCTGGGCTCGCGCGGGCGGAGTCGGCATGCGATTATTCGCGCCCGATGCGGATCACAAGGCCTGCGGTGAAGAGCAAGTCGTTTTGGAATCGTGAATCCGCCTCGATCTGGTCATCTTCACCGATCGTTACCCGGCCCTTGAACGAGTAGAGGAAATCTTCGGCATCCGCGCGTATAGCGAAGCGCCGCGACAGGTTGTAGGTGACGCCGATGTCGATAACGCCGCCGAGGTCCGTGATGGCGTCTCCGCCACCCCAGAAATCGCCCTGATGACCGATCACGGCGGCGCCGCCCCCGACGAGGATACCCCAGGGTGAATCACCGGCCGGCAAAAACCGGTAGAGTAGCTTGGAACTGAGATACCAGACCCGGGCGCTGCAGCTGAAATCAGGGACGTCGGCACAGGCGTCGCCGACCCCGGAAATGCCCGCTGCGGTCGTCTCGAGGTCGCTGAAGGCGTAACTGAAGTAGCCTGCCTCCCAAGCGAGGTTTTTGCTCCACCAGGCCCCGAGTCTGGCGCCGAGTACGCCGGCGGTCTTCTGCTTCACCGTGACGGTGCCCGTCCCAAACGCGGTATCCGACACGCTGAATTCCCCGAGATCCGCCGTCGGTACGAAGATGCCCGCCAAGGGAGTGAACTCGATTTGTTGCGCCGTGCCAGGGCTGGCGGGGAACAGGACCAGAAGTGCCGCAATCGACCAAACGCGTTTGGTCAACGATCCTCCGGATTCGTATCGGTGGCGTGGGTCAGCCGCGCCTCAGGGCGACAGCGAAGGGTTGTAATAGAGCATGAACTCGAAGAACTTGGACACCTCGACCATATTCTCGCCGACGAAGCGTATGCTGTGCGAATCGGTGCGCTCGACGATTGGCAGGTAGGCGAGCACTTCAGACGGCCGGTAGTTCTTGAAGCGGACGTCGGCGGTGATCGGCGTCTGCAACCTGTAGGGGCTGAAGTCGTCGAGGCGGCGCAGCGCGGCCGCCGCTTTGGCCCGTATGAGCTCGTAGGCCGCTTCCGGCATGATCGTCCTTCCGGAGTGGAAGCCGATCGACCATTTGACCACGGCTCCTTCGATGTCGCCGAGCAGTTTGCGCGCTTCATCCACGATGGCATCGTCGCCCGAGATCATGACGACGGGCACACCGAAGTGTCCGGCGATGGCCGCGTTGATCCCCGCCTCGGGCATCGGGGTTCCGTTGAGCTTAACGCTGGCCAATCGCGCGCTCGACATGGTGTGAGCGCGTATCCCGTTTGGATTGTCTGTGCTCGCGTGATAGCCGATGAAGATCGCGGCATCGAAGGTCTCATCGATTCCCTGCATCATCATCAAGGGCCGCGGCCACGCGCGCACGAGCGTGATATCCTGGGGAAGCTTCTCGATCAGCAGGTTTTGGCCGTTGCCGTGGGAGTCGCTTACCAGGATCTCAGTGGCGCCGGCGTCTCGCGCGCCTTCGATGGCGGCGATGACCTCCTGGGTCATGAACTCGCGGAAGCGAGTGTACTCGAAGCCGGACGGCCCGAGCTGCTGATCTGTGACCACGCCAACGACACCCTCCATGTCGGCGGAGATGTAGACCTTGAGGCCCCGCTGACCCGAGGCGACCGAGGGGTTTAGCAGAGCCGACGCCATCAGCAAGGACCAGACCTCGCGTCTCATCGTTCTCCTCCCGAGTTGGATCTTGAATGTTGGTAGGGGTCAACGTCAAATCGACCTGTTAGAAATAGAACTGATACTGTGTCTTGAACGAGTTCACGGTGCGTAGATCGTTATTGAAGATCGCGAAGTCCCAGTTGAAGGCGATCCGCTGTCGCTCTGCGAAGAAGAGCTGCACACCGGGCGTGAGGCCCCACATCTCATTTCTGTCTTGGTCTGTGTTCGGATCGGCGTACGTTACGCGCAAGACGGCCTCGATAGCCTGGATAAACCGGCTGCCGTGTATCGGGAAACTGTAGCCGCCGATCGCTTGTGTGGCCCATGCATTCGCGAACTCATCGCCGTCGGCGAGATCGATCGGCATCCCCGCCTTGCTCTCGAGCGGGTTCTGCCCAACGAATAGCTCGCTCTGAATGATCAGACCGCTGTCGAAATCGCCCAGCTGGACCCATAGCTCGAAGTTCGAGTAAGTCTCGTCTGCGCGCTCGCCCGACGGCCGAACGAAAGGTTCGGCGCTGAGAGCTCCTGCGGCCGCCACTGCCAGCGGCAGCGCCCCGACCTTGGTCGAGTACTGTACCCGGCCAATCAGCTGCTTTGCGTCCGCGTCGGAGTTGTTGGACGTCGCGCTGTTGCCGTTGAACACACCCGCCCAGTACTCGAAGCCGCCGTCCGCGACCGCGCCGGTCAGCATGATACCGTTGTTCCGGTTCGACAGATTGAACTGTTCGGTGAATTCGTCGAGCGAGAGCGCCGCCGTGCTCGGAACGCCCGGGATATCGATGTCGCGCTCTATGGTGAGGATCTGGGTCGAGCTCATCATCTGGAATCCATCGAACGGCCGCTTGAAGTGGCCGATCTGGAGATGCACAGCCTCGCTGAAGTTGAGGCGACCATAAGCGTCCGTAAGGTTCGTCTCGTCCAGGATGTCGGTGCTCGGCGCAAACTCCGGCGCGAACCGCCCTTCGATGAAGTCGCTGATCGTTACCGTGAGCTCGAGCCGCGCCCTCCGAATGAACCACGCCGTGGCGGGTACCTCCTCCATACAGGGGAGCTGAACGGGAAACGCCGAGCAGCTGCTTCGCCGAGCCTGAAACTGGACCCGGCCGCCGATCCGGAGCGTCGCGCCTTTCGAGCTGATCTCGAACTGGCCGAGGCCGGGCTCGGGGGCGAGTAGGACGGCGACCGCCAGAGGGGCTAGAACCGCCAACAACCTTTTCATGTGTGTAGATCCTTGTGGTTGGCGTCGTAAGAGCGGGCGTAACATAGAGCTTGTATGAGGATGCCTGCAATCTTAGATCAGTCATCATTCGTAAGGGGCAGAGACCCGCCTCGATCGTCCTATCGCGCGGCGACCGTCAGGGGAGTTGCCTTCGCCTGGTCCGCCCGCCATATAGCTAGCGGTCAGGCGGCCGGGATATTGCCCGGCCCCACATCGAGATTCATCGCCTGTATAGACAAGCCCATGATTTCTTTGCACTTAGCGTGCGTTCCGTAGGGATGAACAGCGCCAAATCACGCGACCCAGGCGTCGCCGGGCTGCGTGTGGCGTTGACGGCTGCGCTGGCGCTCGCGGTCTCGGTATGTGCGAGCGAGGGGCTCGCGCAGGCGCAAGAGGATTCGAGGCCAGTCCGGATCACCCTAGTGGGGCGTGTGCAAGTCCAGTGGAACACGACATCACTGAACGGAGAAGATCAGCCGAGCAACGAATTCGAGATACGCAGGGCGCGCATGACCGGCCTGGTGAGAATCAACAGGCTGATCAGCGGCGTGATCATGCCCTTTTTTGGGCAGGGCGAAGTTGGCCTGGCGGACGCGTATGTGCGTTTCAGCTTCGACACGCGCTTCGGGGTTTTGCTCGGACAGTTCAAGCGGCCCTTCGATTTGTTTGTCCTTGAGAGCTCGAATCGCAGTTTGGTGATCGAGCGAGTTGGGACCATAAGAGGAGTGAATGATTGCCCAGGTGTCGAAGGTGTGTGCAGCCTTCCAAGGCTCACGGAAAACCTCCAGTTTGCGAATCGCGATATCGGCCTGAAGGTCGAAGGGTTCCTCGGGATCGGCAAGGTGAAATACGAGGCCTCGCTGACCAACGGGTCCGGCGCGAACACTACCGATGAAAACAACACCAAATCGTACTCGGCGAGGATCGAATATGGCATAGGCCAGCGGGTCAGGCTGGGCGGCTTTGCGGGCCTTCACGATTTCGTGAACGATGTGACCGGCGATCGGGGTGATTACGCTTTCGCTTTCGGCGGCGATGTCGAATGGGGGACCTACAGCCCCGGCTTCCATCTGCAGGCCGGTGTGGTTCTGGGTAATAACTGGGAAGTCTTAGACGCCGAGGGCAACCCAGCCACCTTCTTCACGGTCGAGGCGATCGGGGCTTATCGAGTCGCGACTGCCAGACGCCGAAGGGTTAGTTCGATCGAGCCGGTCTTGAGGGTGAGCTTTAGCGATCCAGCTGACCTGGACCGCACACAGGGCTTTCTCGTGACGCCGGGCTTCATCGTGAATTTTCAGCGACTCAACAGGCTGGCGGTCAACTTCGATCTATGGGTCCCAACTGAGGGCCCGGCCGAATGGTCGGTCAAGCTCCAGTCCTACATGGTGTTTTAAGATGACGAAGATCATGGTCACGGCTACGAAGGCGACTCTCTTGGGTCTGGTCTTGATGGCCAACTCCAGCCTCGCGCAGGTGGAGGTCAAAGTAAACGCCCTCGAGGTCAAGTTGACCGGCCGCGCACATGTGCAGTTCAATACGACTTCGGTGGATAGCGAGAAGGTTCCGAGCAGCCTATTCGTCGTCCGCAGCGCTCGACTAACCGTTGAGATCAAGGTCACGGACTTCGTGAGCGGAAAGATTCAGCCGGACTATAGTACGGATGGGTTCCGCCTCGAGGACGCCTACATGGATCTCAACTTCCATCCTGCATTCATCGTGAGGATGGGCCAGTTCAAGAGAGGATTCGACTTCTTCGGACTGGAAAGCCTGAGGCGGAATCTGGTCGTGGAGCGCGACGGCGTCATCCGCGGTTTCGACGTCTGCTCGGGCGTGGGGAGGATATGCAGCTACAGCCGCTTCACCGAGGAGCTCGAGTTCTCGGATCGCGATATCGGGCTAGGGGTCGGAGGGGTGCTCGACCAGTTCGTGTGGTCAGCTTCGGTCACGAACGGAGAGGGCGCCAACAAGAAGGACAAAAACGACAGCAAGTCCTTCTCGGGGCGGCTAGAGCTCTGGCCCAACAGTGACACCCGGATAGGGGCGAACATCGGAGGCCACGATTTCGTCAACGAAACGACGGGCCAAGATAACGATTACGCCTACGCGTTCGGCGCCGACGTCAATTGGGGCAGTTATGACGGCGGCTGGCACGTTCAGGCCGGTATCACGGCCGGAGACAACTGGCGGAACCTCGATTCGAGTGGCGATCCGAGCACCTTCGTCACCACCCAGGCCATATTGGCCTACAGGTTCCCGCTTCGCGGCACAGATCTACTCGATGGGGTCGTGCCGTTGGGTCGCGTGAGCTGGGGCGATCCGAACACCGACTCATCGAACGACGACGGCATCCTGTTCACCCCGGGGGTGATACTTTATTTCAGCGGCCTGAATCGATTCGCGATGAACGCTGACATCTATTCGCCCGGCGCGGGCCAGACGGAGTGGTCGTTCAAGGCCCAGATGTACCTAGCCTTTTGACTCGAGTATCGCTATGCCTCTCGACACCCAGCAGCTGCTTCAGCTCGGAATCCCTCTCGCCGTAGCCTTTCTCGGGCTACTCGTCGGGTTTGTCGTGCGCAGGACGCTCCTCGCGCGGCTCGCGAGAGCAGCGAAGGATACGCGCTCCACCGTCGATGACGTCATCGTCTCCGCCGTCCACGGGCCCGTGGTGGTGTGGTTCTTCGTCGCGGGGCTCTATGCCGCGGTCCACGTCACGAGGCTGAGCCCGCGCGTCGTCGGGCTCATCCAGATCGTCCTCGTGGTGCTCGTGATCCTCTCGGTCAGCTGGACGCTGGCTAGTATCGCTGGCGCCGCTCTTCAGGCGTTGGCGGAGCGGGCCGATATCCCATCCGCCACGCTAGTCAACAACCTGGCTCGGATCACCGTGCTTGGCGTTGGCGGTCTGATGGTTTTGAATTCGCTGGGGATCTCGATCACTCCGATCATCACCGCGCTCGGCGTCGGTGGTCTAGCGGTCGCTCTTGCTCTACAGGACACGCTCGCCAATCTCTTCGCGGGCATTCACATACTGGCGACGCGTAAGATACGCCCGGGCGACTATGTAAAGCTCGCTTCCGGCGAGGAGGGATATGTCGTTGACGTGACTTGGCGGCAGACGACGATCAGGCAGCTGCCGCACAACATCATCACCGTTCCGAACTCCGAGATCGCATCCACGAGCACGACCAACTACAACCTGCCTCACAAAGAGCTATCTGTGTATGTGCAGGTCGGAGTGGCCTACGACAGTGATCTCGAGCACGTAGAGCGCGTCACCCTCGAAGTGGCGAAAGAGGTGATGAACGAGGTGGAAGGGTGGAGTGACAGGGTTCGAGCCGCTCGTCAGGTACCACACGTTCGGGGATTCGAGCATCAATTTCACGCTGATCATGCGCGGCAAGGAATTCGTCAACCAGTATCTTCTCAAGCACGAGTTTATCAAGCGCCTGCACAAGCGGTTCGCAGAGGAGAAGATCGAGATCCCGTTCCCGATTCGCACGATCCAGATGCAAGCCGAGAGCGAGCGGTAGCCGTGGCGTAACGCTTTGGGCCGCTCGATCGTCTAATAAGAAAGGGATCGATAGGGCCGGAGCGCCCGGATTGGCGCTCTGATAGCGAACGGGCGCGATTATGGAATTAGTCTCAAGGCCTGGCCTGACCGACAGGCGGAGAGCCCTCGAGGAGGAGGCTCTGCCGCACCTGGACAGCTTGTACAGATACGCCCTGCGCCTCGCTGGCGATGCGACTCTGGCTGAAGACCTGGTGCAGGACACGATTCTGAAAGCTTTCAGATCGTGGAGCAACTACAGGCCCGGTACAAACGCCCGGGCCTGGCTTTTCACCATCCTGCGTAACACGCTCATCAGCCAGTACCGGCGCCGTCGCCACCACGCCGAGAACGTGGACATCAGCGAGGTCGATGGCTATACGGTATTCGACGAGGTCCAGGCCCCCGATCCGGGCGAGCGGTTCTTCGCTCAGCTCGTCGACGGGGAGGTGATCCAGGCGATCGACTCGCTGCCGGGTGGCTACCGAGAGGTACTCGTGCTCAGCGACGTTGAGGAGCTAACCTACGAGGAGATCGCCGACATTGTCGAGGTCCCGATCGGGACGGTCAAATCGCGACTGCATCGGGCCCGTCGCCTGCTACAGCGCCTGCTGTACGACTACGCGGTCGAGATGGGGTATATCGAGACCGATCACGCGTGCTGCGTGGGCGCAGCGTAGGTCGGCGGCACGCGGCAGCTTTTTCAAAAGGATAGTCCGGTAGCTCTGACGTCAGCTGCCAAACCTTCCATCAAGTCGAGGCCGTAAGCCCGCCCCAGATCGATGGAGCGTGGCGCATGCCACTCGAACGGGCTTCCCGCGGTTTCAATCGTGACCGTTCCAAGACCGAGACGGCGCTGGAAAGGCGTTTCGCGCATGTGAAGCGCCTGGATCTTGCGCAGAGGGACGATGTATGTCCGGCGATTCCACAAGCCCTCGCGGGTCAGCACGTAGGATCCGAGCCGCGCGTGTCCGAGATGTCGGTAATGTAGGCTCGCCAGGAGCCAGGCTGGGATCAGACCAAGGAGGATGAGTAGAGCCCAAGGCGTGAACAGCATCCAGAAGCCGATGCTCGCGGCGATCACGACTAGGGCTCGGCGGACGAACAGACGGCGGCGGGCTCTGGGGTGCGAACGCCTCCACTGGACGGATGAGAAGTCGAGATCAGGAAACACGGCGCCCAAGTACTCGGGCAAGTCATCGCGGCGGGCGATGGGCGCCAAGATCTCCATCTTCTCTTCCGACTTCACGCTCGCGCCGTAGCCCGCGGTCTGCACTCGCAATGTCGCCAGACCCAGCCAGCGCCGCAGGATGGACTCTTCGATCAGAACGTTCTGGACGCGGCTCCTGCGGAGGCCTGTCTCCCTGCGCGTGAGCAGTCCATAACTCACCCGTAGCTCTCGTCCCGCGGCGATGAGCGTGAACTCGAAATAGCGTACGACGGTCAACAGGACGGAAAGCCCCCAGCCCAAGAGCCCAAAAACGAGGGCGAGGATTCCGGCCCCGATCAGAAAGGCTCGAAAGTCGCCTTGTGCAGACTCGAAGAGCGCCCTGACGGCGGCCTCAGTCTCCAAATATTCAGGAGGTATCACTCGCCGAAGCAGCCAATCGGTGGGCATGAAATCGAAGAGAAAGTCGCCGCCGAGCAGAAGGCCCACCAGCACACCAGCCCGGTTCGAGGTTGCGCCGGCGACGGCGAGCTCGAGGGGCGTTATGCGCCGCGCGAACGTCGGAGGCTCGGTTTGCGGCTGGGTCGCGACGGTGGCCGGCGCTGTGGCTCCCTCGGCGGCATCGGCGGTACCCGGGAGCTTGACCAGCGTGTCGCGCAGACGCAGCCCTTCGGCTTTGCTCACGTAGCGGAGCGTCGCTTCCGCATCGCGGCCGCCGGCGGTCTCTATGCGAGCTTGTGCCACACCGACCAGTTGTTGGATCACCCCGGCTTTCAAGTCGATGTGCTGAATGCGCGAGCGAGGTATCACGCGACGGCGGCGAAATAGGATGCCTTCGGTGATGACGAGGGTTTCATCCGTGACCGTGTATTTGAAGCGGAGGTATGCCAGGACAACGGCGCCTACGGCGATGGCAACCAGCGGCCACAAAGGAGCGCCGATCCGGCCGTCGAACATGGAGCCTGCGAAGGCGAGAAAGAGTAGAAGAACGTACCCGCCTCCAAAGAGGTTCAGGAGCGGCGTCGCGGGGTGCAGACGCCGCCAGCCGCTCCGGGCCTCAGCCTCGATCATCCAACTCCTCCAGCTTCGCCAACTCTTCTCGCAGGTGCTCGGCCTCATCCTGCGCGAGGCCGGGAATCTCGGCGTCCGAACCGTGGGTGCCGGCTGTGTAGATGACTAAAGTGCTGAGCCCCAACCAGCGCTGGAGCGGAGACGTGCGAGTATCCACGTGCTGGATACGGACGCGGGGGATCAGCGAGCGTGATCGCCAGATCACACCTTTCTGGATGACTACCTGCTCGGCGCTGACCTGCCAGCCGAAGAAACGGTACCGCAGTCCCGGCCATAAGAGGGCGAGGCCGAACGCGAATACCGCGGCCATGCCCGTGAGCGCGCCCGGGGCGAGGACTACGATCCTCTGCGGCAACAGTAAGATGAGCTCGAGGGCGGCGATCACCGCCGTGATGGCTGCCGCGCCGATCGCTCCGCTGGCGCGCCAGGCGATGACCACGTTGGGGTCGAGCGGGCTCAAGAGTCGACGTGCTCGGGCGAAGTGGGAGCAGCGCCTAGCTAGCGCTCGCCGAGCTTGGGTTGGGTGGCGCGGTGGTGCAAGCGTTTCTCGATCGGCCGAGCGCGCCCTCGGCGCGTGAGCCCCTGCCAGCCGCAGTGCAGGCACCAGCGCCGTTCGAGCCAGGGGGTGAGTCGACGCATCCAGACGCTGCGGATCAGCAAGGAGTCGCCTCTACACGCGGGACACTCGGGCCCGACGTTCACGGCCGCCAGGACTATCAAGCTGCCGCAGCTACATCCGATCGCCACGAGGCCGAGAAAAACGGATACAACCATCATATGTTAAGAACGAGCTCCCGCGCGGTGTGTTCCAGCACCCGCTTTCAGTGTAGGCATCGAAGCTGATGGCCGCAAGACGGCTCGGTGTGTCGCTGAGGAGGTAAACGGTCCGTGTCGCAGGAATCGGAAAAAGTAGGTCTGTGCTTCGGTTGTCGCCACGCGCGGGTCGTAACGACCGCCCGCGGCGGATCGTTCTACCTGTGCCAGCTCTCCGCATCGGACCCGAGCTTCGCCAAGTATCCGCAGTTGCCGGTGATGCACTGTCGCGGCTACCGCGCGATGGCGGAGGAGGCCGACGCGTCTGGCGCAGACGAGTGAGCGGCGGTTATCCGGTGAGTCGAGTTCGTTACGGCATATTGGCTTAGGCTAGTCACTCGCTCTTCGGCAGGTGGGTATCTAGCCACTCACTTACGACTGACGCCGCGTCCAGGTGCGCCACATCGACTCGATAATTGAGTAACCGCATCTCATCGTCTGAGATCAGCCCCGACAGCTCGGCCAGCGCGACGCCGACGCCGGGGTACTTGGCCAGCACTTCCCGGCGAATGAGCGGTGCCGCTTCGTAGGGTGGGAAGTAGCTCTTGTCGTCCGCCAGCTGATAGAGGTCGAGAGCTTGGATGAGCCCGTCTGTGGAGTTCCCCGCGATCAGATCGACCTGACCGTCGGCGAGGGCGCGGTACGTGAGGCCGAGGTCCATGGTGCGAGGTGGCTCCTGAAATTCCAGCGCGTACGTTTGTACCAACCCGCGATATCCGTCCTCGCGCTCCACGAACTCGTACCCGAAAGCCGCCGTCCAATCCCTTGTGTACGGCGCTGCGTCCGAGATCGTCTCCAGACCCAGCCGCCGAGCGTCGTCGCCCCGGACCAGGATCGCGAAAGTGTTGTCGAAGCCCAATGGCTCGCCCCAAACAACATCGAACTGCTCCTCATAGACGCCGGCTACCGTCCTGTAGACCTCATCGGGGTCCGCGCCAGGCGGCCGCTCGAGGATGGCCGTTAGAGCGGTGCCCGTGTACTCGACGTAGATATCGATCTGCCCCGCGACGAGTGCTTGGTGGGCGACGAATGTGCCGCCGAGGAAGAAGCGGCGATCGACCCTCAAATCCGTTCGCCGCTCGATCTGTTGAGCTACCAGCTCGCCCAGGATTGTCTGTTCGGTGAAGTTCTTCGAGGCCACTACTATTGAATCACCGCGGCTGCACCCGGCTAGAGCGAGGGTCGCCGCGAGTGCGAGGCGGCCGTAGCTAGGCGTGACCACGGGAAGCTAAGCCTTCCGCCGTGTGCGGTTGGACCACGCCGGCACGAGCCGCACCGAAGCGGCGCTCGAGGCGGCCCAGGAGGAAGTCGGCGGCCAGAGCCATCAATGCCGCGGGTAAGGCGCCGGCGAGGATCAGAGTGTTGTTCACGGTCGCGACTCCTCGAAAGATGAACACTCCTAGCCCGCCCGCTCCTATGGCGGCTGCGATCGTGGCGACTCCCACTCCAATCACGACCGTGATGCGAATGCCGGCGACGATGACTCCGAAGGCGAGCGGGATTTCCACCATGAGCAGCAGCTGCCGGTCGGTCATACCCATGCCGCGGCCGGCCTCCCGCACGGCGGGATCGATGTCGCGAATCCCGACGAAGGTGTTTCGAATGATCGGGAGCAGCGCGTAGAGGACAAGCGCTATAATGGCTGTGCTGGCGCCGATTCCGCCCAGGAACGGCAGCGGTATCAGAAAGCCGAACAGCGCCAGGCTGGGGATCGTCTGAAAGGTATTGGCCACGCCCAGCACCGGTCCGCTGAGGCGGGGGCGGCGCGTGAGTAGAATACCCGTGGGCACACCGATCAGAATGGCGATGGAGGTCGAAACACCCACGAGCAACAGGTGCTGTAGCGTGAGTGTGACGAACTCCTGCCGATTTCGAATCAGAAAGTCGATCAGGCTCATCCGGAGCCTCCCGTGCGTTCGTCGGACTGGCGGGCGGGCTCGCGCAACACGTCGGCGAAGGCCCGGGCCTCAGGGTGCTCCGCGCGCGTGAACGCTTCGGCTGTCCCGAGGAAGACCAGCTCGCCCTCGCTTAAGAGCGCGATCCGCGTAGCGAAGAATAATCCTTCCCGTACATCGTGGGTTACGAACACCATAGTCTTCGCCAGTCGCGATTGTAACTGTCTGAACTCGCGCTGTAGCTGGACGCGAGTCAGAGGGTCGAGGGCACCGAACGGTTCGTCCAGCAGGAGCAGCGGCGGGTCGGCGGCGAGCGCGCGGGCCACCCCGACGCGCTGTTTCTGGCCCCCCGAAAGCTGCGAAGGCAACCGCCCGGCGAAGTCAGCAGGGTCGAGGTCGACGAGCCTCAAGAGCTCTTCCACCCGCTCATTCTTGCGATCAACTTCCCAGCCCTCGAGGGTGGGAACGAGACCGACGTTTCGCTGTACGGTGAAGTGTGGAAAGAGTCCGATGTCCTGGATGACGTATCCGATGCGGCGTCTCAGCTCCGTCGGATTCCAATCAGTAGTTGGCATCCCATCCACGATCACCGTGCCGGCGCTGGGCGTCAGCAGTCCGTTGATCAACTTGAGGGTCGTCGTCTTGCCGGAGCCGCTGCGACCCAGTAAGACCAGGACCTCGGAGCGCCGCACATCGAGGTTGAGGTTCGAGACTATGAGCCGGCCACTATGCAGACGGAAGCTCACGTCTCGAAACTGGACGATAGCCGAGTTGTCGCGGTCCATGCCTCGCACAAGTACGGGACGTTCGAGCGGGCGTCAAGGCGCCAGGTAACGCCACAGCCGGAGCACACGCCTATGTCCATCCCAATGCACACCCAGGATATCCCTCATCTCACGACCGAGCAGATGGTCGAAGTGGATCGAGCGATGATCGAGGACTATCACATCGAGCTGATCCAGATGATGGAGAACGCCGGGCGCAATCTGGCCCAGCTCGCCCGGATGCGGTTCTTGGATGGCCATCCCGGTGGCAAAGACGTCGTCGTGCTGGCTGGCACGGGCGGGAACGGCGGCGGAGCGATGGTGTGCGCCCGGCGCCTGCATAATTGGGGGGCGAACGTGCACGTTTTCATCACGGCGCCGGATGAAGACTACACGGGTGTGCCGGCACATCAGCTCGATATTCTACGGCGCCTGCAAGTCGACATCTCATTGCCCCCGGAGGGAGTCCTAGACGCGAAAGGCGCGTCGACGCCGAGACTAACGATCGACGGCGTCATCGGGTACAGCTTGTCGGGCGCGCCGAGAGGCAGCGCGGCAGAGCTGATTCGCTGGGCCAACGCTGCGCGTGCCCCGGTACTAGCTCTCGACACACCGTCGGGCGTGGATACGACTAGGGGGAAGGTCTTTGATCCGGCGACTCGTGCGACGGCAACGCTCACGCTGGCGCTGCCGAAGCGGGGGCTATTCGGTCCTGACGTCAATGAGCACGTTGGCGAGCTCTATCTCGCCGATATCAGCGTGCCGCCCAGCTTGTACGCAAGAGAGCCCCTCAACATTCAGGTCGGAAACCTGTTCGGTTCCGGCGACATAATCAGGCTGAAGTAGGGCCTACCTATAAGATGAACTAAAGTACGTACGTAGGTAGCTCCGTGGAGCGGAGCGCCCCAAAGATCATATTGGGTGTGGCGGGGATCGAAGATAGCACCGGCAGGCTAGATCTTGCGCTCGAGCCACTGTAGAACCTTTAATATTGCTCTAAGTATAAAGCGAAACATGGGCCGTCCTCCTTTCGTCTCCCGTACCTACGAGACAAGCCCGGGGTGGGTTTCGGGGTCTGGGATCGGCTCGATCATCAGGGGGAGAGACTTATGCGACCGCGCCGGCTTTTCTTAGCGTTCGCTCTGCTGGTACTGGCGCCATTGGCGGCTGTGGCGTGGTGGTTGGGGTCTCCGCTCGTCTTAGACAAGGCGGTCGAGGAGGAGTTTCCGCTGGCGACGACCGCGCTGGTACCCGAGAGCATGACGCGCGCCGAGGTCGAGGCCGTGATGGGCACCATGGCCAAGCTCGATCAGGAGATGCTCGAGGCCGCTGCTCAGGGGATGGATTCGGCGGCGGTTATCAAGCGCGGCGAGTTCCGCGATGCAGACTCGTTCCACAAAGGAAGCGGCGCCGCGATTATCTACAGGCTGCCGGATGGGACCCACGTTCTGAGGCTGGAGGATTTTCGCGTGACGAACGGCCCGGATCTTCACGTGCTCTTGGTGAAGCATGCAGACCCTCGCGGTCGAGAAGACGTGAAAGCTCAAGGAGATGTGGACCTGGGCAAGCTCAAAGGGAACATCGGAAGTCAGAACTATCCGATCCCGAACGAGATCGATCCCGCCGCGCTAAACAGTGTGGTTATTTACTGCAAACCTTTCAGCGTCATCTTCAGCGTGGCGCCGCTCAGCGACGCGGGCTAGCGCTCAGCGGCTCCAGGCCAGGCTGGCACTCCAGCGCTCGAATTCATCAGCTCCTCGAGTAGCTCGTAATCGTGCTCGTTCACGTGCATGGGCACGATCGCGATTCGGTTGGCCTGGTAAACAGGTACATCGGTGCCGGGTTCGAGAGCGATTTGGCGTCGGCTGAAGGTAAGCTGCCAGCTCTCGCGCCCGGACGCGCTCGCCGGTTCCGGGCTTCGCTCGAACCCCAGTTCCCAGTTCCTCGCCGAGCGCGACACGATGCTGATGCCCTGGATCTCCGACACGGGCACGCGCGGAACGCTGACCGTCAAGTAATCGCCCGGTTCCATCCCACGAACCAACGGGCTTCGCGCCAGCTCAGCGACCCAGGCGGCGACCGCTGCGAGCGTTTCAGGTTGCTCGGTCGTGTAGCCGGACACGGCGATGGCGGGTACACCGAGCAGCGCCGCGATCCGGGCGGCACCCACCGTACCGGACAACGACCAGTCGGCCGACAGGTTAGGCCCGCCGTTCACTCCGGAAATGACGAGGGCGGGACGCTCATCAAGTAACCCGCCCAGGGCCAGCACAACCGCGTCGGCGGGGTAGCCATCGACGGCGTAGGCGACGATTCCGCCTCCGAGGTCGCGGCTCTCCCCTTCGAGGCGGCGAGTGGAGAGCGCCGAGACATAGCTGGTGCTGCCGCTCTTATTCTCCATCGGCGCCACGACATAGGTCTTGGTGACCGACGCGAAGGCTTGGGCGAGCGCTCGCAAACCGGGATCGTCGATCCCATCGTCGTTGGTGATCAGGACGCTCGCCGGCCAAGCGTCATCTTGAGCCAGCACGGGGCCCGCGGTTGCAATCAAAGCCGTCGCCAGGACAAGCGTTACGTATCGCATAGTGTACCTTCTTGAGAGTGAGTCAGCTCGTGCCGAGCTCGATGTCCATGCCGTCGAACCATGCGCGCGCGCTCGCATGAGTGTTATCCGTATCGACCATGAAAGCCACGCCCGATACAAACTCGGGATCTCTGCCGAATGCATCGCGGAAGTCCTTCATGAAATCCCGCTGGCGGCTGACCCACTGACCTGCTTGCCCGTCTCCGCTGTCAACTACGATCGTCACGACTTCGGCGTGGTAGGGATTCTCGAAGACGGCCCCGACGGGCTCACTCGCGGCCCACACGTAGCAAAGCGCCCGACTCTCGCTCTTGAACGGCTCGCCGTCGAAGATGACGAAGAGCCGGGCCACAAAATCGTCGCCCGCTTTCACTCGCTCGCGTCGGTTCCCTTCGAGCGTATTCTGTATCTTCCAACGCCACGAGATGCGGCTGCTGGGCGCCGGCGGCAGCCGCAGCCTATGCAGCAGCGCCGATGCCGATCCGTCGCTTCGGGCCATCAGCACGCGGGCGCCTCCATCATCCAGAACGACCTCGTAGACGGTGCGCTTCCTGCCCAACCCGAAATTCTCCCAGCGATCTTCCCACCCGTCGCTGAAGTGAGCGGACGCTGCGGCCGCGTTCTCCTGCGCGTGCAGTTGGCCGGCATGACCCGGGGGCGAGATCGCTGGCGCGAGGAGCGCGCTAGCGCAGATCAGTAGTTGGCGAGTCGTCAGCATCGATTGCTTGCTCATGAGCCGTGCTTGGAAAACGAGGTTGGAATATGCGAGGTTCCGGTCGCGAGCGCAGCTCTCATCTGTTGGACCTCCTGGATCGGGGCTCTACTCAGTCGCGCTGGGATAGACAAAGGAACCGGCCGGGCTCATTCTGTCTTCTAGATAGCGACTGGGGTGCGGATACATCAAGCTACGCTCGGGCGTCCTGCGGAGAGCGCGTCGAGCGTTCGATTCAGCACAGGTGTGGCAGGGAGGCATCTCCGCCACAAGGAATCAGTTTTCTTGAATGAGGACGCGGTTGTGACCGAACCCCGCCACAGCGGATGGTGGCGCCCGCTCGCGCTGGTGGGTGGGATAGTGCTGCTACTCATCCTGGCGCGTGTCTTCGGCGTTGGCCAGCGCCTGATGATGCTGCGGGAGTGGATCGCCGGTCTGGGCATGCTTGGGCCCGCCGCGTTCGTGCTCATCTATACGAGCGCGGTGGTCGCCGCCGTCCCCGGATCGGCGATCACGGTGGCCGCGGGAGCAATCTTCGGATCGGTCCTGGGTGTCGTGGTGGTGAGCGTCGGGTCCACGCTCGGCGCTGCGCTCGCCTTTCTCATAGCGCGTTACTTCGCCCGCGAGCCGGCTGCTCGCTGGTTGGCGAAGGCAGAGAGGTTCCAGAAGCTCGATGAGATGACGGAGAGGCACGGCGCGATCATTGTGGCCATCACGCGTCTCGTTCCCCTCTTCCCATTCAACCTTCTCAACTATGGATTCGGGATGACGCGAGTGCGCTTCTCGACCTACGTCTTTTGGTCGTGGTTGTGCATGTTGCCGGGTACGATCCTGTATGTCGTGGGCGCTGACGCGCTGACCCGAATCGCCGCGGAAGGGCGAGTGCCTTGGTCGCTGGTCGGAGCTTTCGCGATTGTCGGGCTGCTGCTCATGGTC
Source organism: Candidatus Indicimonas acetifermentans (assembly GCA_947581815.1). Classification (GTDB taxonomy): domain Bacteria; phylum Gemmatimonadota; class Gemmatimonadetes; order Palauibacterales; family KS3-K002; genus Indicimonas; species Indicimonas acetifermentans. The sequence goes on from CANPVX010000003.1 coordinate 36,200, forward strand.
CTCGTCCGTCTGGCGCGGCGAAAGCTGAAGGAAAGAGAGGCTCGGGCCACCTGAGTTTGAAGCTCTGCGCTCGAGCCTGTAAGATTGCACTCGACTACGGACCGATCTCCTCACACACCTACACAACAGAGAGACCTATTTCGAATGCGTGAGATTCCGGAGGTCACCCCTCGGGATTCAGCCAACGCCGAGTTGCTGGCGAATGTTCACCCTCGCGATTGGCAGAACCCAGAGCCCGCTTCCCGTTACAACCTGGTCGTTATCGGGGCAGGCACAGCCGGGCTCGTCACCGCGGCGGGGGCCGCCGGCCTGGGAGCGCGAGTCGCGCTGGTGGAACGCAACCTCATGGGCGGCGATTGTCTGAACGTCGGGTGCGTACCTTCGAAGACGCTGATTCGTTCGTCTAGGGTGTTGGGCGAATTGCACAGGGCGGCCGAGCTCGGCGTGGCGATACCGGGGCCGGCGGAGATCGATTTCTCCGCCGTCATGGAGCGCGTGCGGCGTGTGCGGACCCGCATCAGCCATCACGACTCGGTTGGGCGGTTCACGAATCTCGGGGTGGATGTGTTCCTCGGTCACGGCCGCTTCGTGGGCCGCGGCGCGGTGGAAGTCGACGGCCGAACGCTGCGCTTCAAGCGAGCTGTGATCGCCACCGGCGGGCGACCTACGGCTCCAGCCATCCCGGGGTTGGAAGAGGTCGGTTTCTTGACCAACGAGACGGTGTTCTCTCTGACCGAGCGCCCGGCGCGTCTGGCGGTCATCGGCGGCGGGCCGGTCGGCAGCGAGCTGGCCCAAGCCTTCCAGCGACTGGGGAGCGAGGTGCTTCTGTTGCACGACCAGCCGCACCTCCTCGACCGCGAGGACGCTGACGCGGCCGCGATCCTGCAAGAAACCATGCTCCGCGAGGGGTTGAAGATCGTGCTCGACTCGCGGACTGAGCGGGTGGAGCGCCGCGGCGAAGAGAAAGTGCTGCACTTTCATTCCGCTACGGGTGAGGACCGGTTCGCGGCGGACGAGATACTGGTGACGGCGGGACGCGCGCCCAATGTGGAGGGGCTCGGTCTCGAAGCGGCCGGCGTCGATCACGATTCAAGGCTGGGGGTGCAAGTCAATGACCGCTTGCAAACAACGAACCCGCGGATTTACGCAGCCGGCGACGTCGCGATCGACTACAAGTTCACTCACGCCGCCGACTTTGCCGCGCGGATCGTGATCCAGAACGCCCTCTTCATGGGACGAAAGAAGTTGAGCACCCTGACGATCCCTTGGAGCACATATACCGACCCCGAGATCGCGCACGTCGGCATCGGCGAGCGGCTGGCGAAGGAGCGCGGGATCGCTATCGACACTTTCCTCAAGCCCTTCAGCGAGCTCGATCGCGCCCTCACCGACGGCGAAGAGGAGGGGTTCGTCAAGATACACATCAAGAAGGGAAGCGACACGATCCTGGGCGCTACTATCGTCGCTCGGCACGCCGGCGAGCTGATCAGCGAGGTCACTATGGCGATGACGGCGGGTATCGGCTTGAGGAAGATCGCCAGCGTGATCCACCCTTATCCGACCCAGGCAGACGCGATACGGCAGCTCGGCGATGCCTACAATCGCACGCGATTGACGCCAACTGTGGCGATGTTGTTCCGTCGCTGGCTCCGCTGGACGCGTTGATCCGGGTCACTCCTATGTGCGTAGGCCACCCTTCGCTATCGCTCGTCGAATCATCTTTGCCAGCGCAACGGTGGCACAGGCTTCTGCTCCGGCCAAACCTCGTTCAGGTCTGAGTCGTAAAGGAACCCGTTCATCATCGTCATGTGAACCTGTTCGCTATTCTGGAGATCGTCCAGCGGATTCGCGTTAAGGACGACGAAATCGGCGAGTTTGCCGGCCTCGAGCGAGCCGATATCGTTGCTGAGCCCGAGCACCTGAGCTCCCCAGAGCGTACCGGCGCGCAACGCCTCGTGCGGAGTCATACCGCCCTGCTCGAACATCCACATCTCCCAGTGGGCGGCCAGCCCCTGAAGCTGTCCGTGCGCGCCCAGGAGGATCATACCGCCGGCCTTGGCGATGGCGTTGGCCGACTTGGAGATGTCGATGTGATGCCACTCATCGTCGGGTATTAGCCTACGTCGCCGCGAGCGCGCATCGATGATTGTACGGGGGACGAACTGGAGGAGTCGCTGGTTCTCGTAGACGTTGGTATGCTGGTACCAGTAGTTCTCGCCCCAGATACCGCCGTAGCCCACGACGAGCGTGGGGGTATAACCCGTATTGCTACGCCCCACCAGGTTCACGGCGTCGCCATAGAGGGGGGTGACGGGGATGGCATGCTCAATCGTGGTGTGCCCGTCGAGTACTTGTGTCATGTTCAGTTGGTACATCGACCCGCCCTCGGGGACCACCAGGATGTTCTCCTCGCGCGCCGCTTTGATGATCCACTGGCGAACCTCACGGCGCAGCTGGTTGTAGCTCTTCACGCTGATCGCGCCCTGTGCTTTCAGACGCTTGATATGGGCGCGCGCGTCGTCGACGCTGTTGATCACCGCTTTGTTGGCGTTCTCGGCGCCATAGAGGATGAAGCCGGTGGAGTAGATCCTCGGCCCCAGCATTAAGCCCGCCTCGACCATCTCTTTCTGCGCGAATACGGCCTGGGTGCTGGCGGAGGGGTCGTGAGTGGTGGTCACGCCGAAGGCCAAGTTGGCGTAATAGCGCCACTCTCGTTGCGGATTGATGTCGAGTGTCCCGTACCCCATGTGAGCGTGGACGTCGACCAGCCCCGGAATGACGGTCTTGCCACTGACATCTACGATGCGTGCGCCGTCAGGGACTGTGACCTGGCTGGAGGGGCCGATGGCTCTGATGCGCGGTCCGTCGACCACGATCGTGCCGTCCTCGATGACCTCGTCCCCGCGCATGCTGATGATGCGCGCGCCGGCGAGAGCGACGACGCCGCTCGGCCGTTTCTTAGGCACGGTGAGCTCGATATCGATGACCTCACCTTCGAAGATGTTGTTCGTCTGCGGCGACCCTTCACCGTCGTCATCGCCGCCCTCATCGTCAGCTTGATCCTCGGTATCCTCATCGGGCCTCTGCTCGAACAGCTCGTCGAGCGTGGTGCGGTAGACCGTGGGTCCAAGGACGTAGCTCACGCTCCTGCCGTCGCGCGACCAGTCGATCCAGTTGCCTCCAAAGCGGGTGAGCTTCTTCACGGGGACGCCCGCCGACTCCGCCTCGATCTTGACCGGGTCGCCGCCCGCCATCGGCAAGGGAGAGACGTAAACATTGTGCAGCTCTTTGAAGGCAACCCACCGGCCGTCGGGCGACGGGACGATCTCCTCGGCGCGCTCGTTCTCCACCAGGCGCCGAGAGTCGGTTCCGTCGAGCTTCACGCTGGCGAGGAACGTCTTGGCGTCATCGCTCTCCTGGAATAGCAGACGCTCGCCGTCCTGGCTCCAGCGGATCCGAGGCATTCGCCGGTTCGACCCGCGGTTAGCGGTACGCGTGACGAAGCTCGTCGCGCCGCCATCTGCGGGGATGAGACCGATCACCATGTAGAGCTCAGAGCCAAGATCGCGGCCGCGATTGGCGCTGCCGCTCCCGGCGACGAAGGCGATCTGGCTGCCATCGGGCGAGTAGACCGGATTAGAATAGTGGTTCGGCACCTGTGTGAGACGCTCGGGTTCGGAAGTGCGCCCGGGACGCTGCAGCCGAGTCCTCCAAATGTGGCCGCCCGCGTCGGCGTCCCAGGTGACGAAGGTCACCCAGCGGCCATCGGGAGAAATAGACGGCGCGTACTCCAGCGTCGCGCTGCCGGTGATCCGCTGGGGCGTGCCATCGGGCAGTGACATCTGCCAGATATGACCGACGGCTTGGAAGGTGAGCGTGCCGCCGTCCGGCGTAAATGTCGTCCAGCGGATCATGCGGGATCGGAAGGAGTCGTCCGCGATGGGGTATTCGAAGCGAAGAGCGTCAGCGACTCGCTGGCTCCCCTTCGCGCGGAACGGGATCTCGGTCTGCCCACCTCCTTCTACGTCGATCGACCATATCTTACCGCCGTAGGTGATGGCGATGCTCTTCGAGTCGGGAGTCCAGGCGAAGGCCGGATACGCACCGTGTACGGTCCAAGTCTCCATCTGATCCTGATCGAGACCGTCGAACACCGGCCGCTCAGCGCCCGTAGATAAATCGCGAACGAATAGCACGCTCTTGGTTCGTACCCTGCGGATGAAGGCGAGTGACCTTCCGTCGGGAGAGGGGGTGGGGCGGACGCCACCGCCGGGATCACGCGTGACCGCCTCGACCTCACCGGTGAGGCGATCGAAGCGGTTTATCTGGAAGATCCCGTCGTGGACGTCCTTATTATAGTCGAACGGGCCGGTGAAGTCGTAGTAGACCCAGCGTCCATCGGGCGAGACGGCTGGTTCGTTCTGCTCGGACGTGAAGCTGCTCTTTTCCACGAGTTCCACGCCCGAGCCACCTCGAGTGTGGTACAGCCAGATCTCCCCACCTCCCAGGGAGCGCGTGTCACGTACGTGGCGCTTAGCCACTATGTAGTCGCCATCCGGGGTCCAGTAAGGCGCGGTGGGCAGTGGGTCTTCCTCCTCGGTGAGCTGCCTACGATTCGATCCATCGGCGTTCATGAGCCAAATGTTGTCGGCTCCGCCGCGGTCGCTGATGAAAGCGATGGTGGCGCCATCCGGGCTGAAGCGAGGTTGTTGCTCGTACGAGACGCCCCCCGAGATCAGTTCCGCCTCTCCTCCTTCGATGGGCATCCGGAAGATGTCGCCGAGAAGCTCGAAGGCGATCCAGCGTCCGTCGGGGCTCACATCCAGGTTGATCCAGGTCCCCTCGGTCGTCTCGAATTCGATGAGCGTGCTGGGGCCGTGCTCGGCCTCCACGTCCCATTTGTCGTCGTCCTGACCTAGCGCTCGGTCCGTGACGATGGCGATAGAGAGGAAAGAAACCATAGCGACCAAGAACGTGCGCGTTCGAGCCATCGGACCAGCCTTAGATTTGAAGTGAGGCAGGGTGCGGTTGTTGATCAAAAGCGCCGCGGTGCCTGTCGGCTCGCGGCGCTTTTTAGTTACGGTTGCGCTCTACTTCGCGTCAATAGCCTGCCGCGTGGCCGTCCTTTCGCATCTCGGACGCGCCGTAGTAGACGCCATTCTCGGCGTCGTACATGATCGCTTGGTAACCCCCGAAGCCGCCTCGCTTAACGACGACGTTGTGCCCCAGTCTCCGCAAAGCTTCGATCGTCACGTCAGAGAACCCGTACTCGAGGTTCAGCAGCCCTCCGTCAGTCATCAGCTCGCCGGTCGGCTGCGAGGATTCCGAGTGCCGGATTCTGGAAACATCGCCGGCCTCCTGAAGGTTCATACCGAAGTCGACCATATTGATGACGATCTGTGCATGACCCTGAGGCTGCATCGCCCCGCCCATGACGCCGAAGCTCATGAAAGGCACCCCGTCCTTGGTCACGAATGCGGGAATGATGGTGTGGAAGGGCCGCTTACGCGGCGCATAGCTGTTGAAGTGGCCCTGCTCGAGATTGAACAGCTCGCCGCGGTCTTGGAGGACGAAGCCCAGGCCGTCTGGCGACATCCCGGAGCCCATCCCTCGGTAGTTGCTCTGGATGAGGGAGACCATATTGCCGTGTCGGTCGGCCACCGTCAGGTAGATCGTCTCGCCGGTGCCGAGAGCGGCTTCGCCGGCGTCGAAGTGCGTCGCCGCCCGGTTCGGATCTATAAGCTCGCGGCGTTGTGCGGCGTACGCCTTCGATATCAGCCAGTCGACAGGGATGGCATTGAAGTCGGGATCGGCGTAAAACTTGGCGCGATCCTCGAAGGCGAGCTTCTTCGCTTCCGTGAACAGGTGGATGTACTCGGGACTCCCGAAGCCCAGAGAAGCGATATCGTAGCCTTCCAAGATGTTGAGTATCTGAAGCGCGGCGATCCCCTGCCCGTTGGGAGGAAGCTCCCAAACCGTGAAGCCGCGATAGTCGGTGGATACCGGATCGACCCACTCCGACGTGTGCTCGGCAAGGTCCTCGTACGAGAGGAAGCCGCCGTTGCGCTTCATATAAGCATCTATGGTGCGGGCGATGTCACCCCGGTAGAACGCATCGCGGCCGCCTTCGGCGATCTTCTGCAGCGTGTTCGCTAGGTTGGGATTCTTGAAGATCTCGCCTTTCTCAGGCGCCCGCCCGTTAGGCATGAATGTCTCGGCGAAGCCCGGATATTCCCCCAACCGCTCCGCGCCCCCCTTCCAGTAGTAGGCGATGATCTCGGTTAGCGGGAAGCCCTCGCGTGCGTAAGTGATCGCCGGCGCGAGGATCTGGTCCATTGGCAGAGAGCCGAACCTGGCGTGCAACTCGAACCAGCCATCAACCGTCCCGGGCACGGAGACGGGGAGCGGGCCGTACGAGGGGATCGCATCTAAGCCCCGCTTCTTGAACTCTGCCAGCGTCAGCGACGCCGGCGAGCGGCCGCTGGCGTTGAGGCCGTAGAGCCGCTCCGTCCCGGCATCCCAGACAATGGCGAAGAGGTCGCCGCCCATGCCGTTCCCCGTTGGCTCGACGAGCCCGAGGACAGCGTTAGCGGCGATGGCCGCGTCGATGGCGTTTCCGCCGCGCTTGAGGATGTCGATCGCGGTCTGGGTCGCCAACGGCTGGCTCGTAGCCGCCATGCCGTTGCGCGCGATCACCTCTGAACGCGTCGCGAAAGGCTCACCGGTTGGTCGGTTCTGAGCGAAGAGATTCGCAGGAAGCATGGCCAACATGATAGCGATGGCAGCGGAGATGCGCATGACTCCCTCCGTGTTTAGCAGGCCAGTGATCCCAAGTGAAAAGGGGAGGCCGGGGGGGGTCGGGTCATCCGACTCTAGAATGCCCGGCCCCGGCCCCTGCATGGCTCAGCGCTCTTTGTGAAAGCGCCTGGCGCGCGCGCGCCGTCGCTGCGCCGCTTTTTGCTTCTTTCTCTTTACTACGCTCGGCTTCTCGTAGTAACGATGCTTCTTCATATCGCGCATCAATCCCGAGCGGACCATCTTGCGGCGCAACCGTCTCAAGGCGCGCTCCAGGTCATCCTGCTCGCTGATGATTACTTCGACCATCTACTCAATCACCTCCAGAAGCGACTTTCCTCATAGGTGCCGCCGGCGCAAAAAAAAGGGCTTGGGCAACGATGCCCTGCAGCCCCCCGGCAGCTTCCAGGCACTGGCCACGCCAGCGACGCGAGACGTCACCTGGCGAGCCGAATTTTTAGTCCGTGAAAACTTACCCGGCCCGGGCCGCGCTGTCCAGACCGCTCCGGTCGGCTCCTCTACAGGCGGGAGGGTGCGGTACGGGTCTCGAACTTTCGAGCAGAGAGCCCGCGTAGCGTGTGATCTAGAGCGAGCCAGCGAAATAAAGCTCCAGCCAGGGCGCACCCGATTCCCGGAATACGAGGTCGGTGCGAAAGAGGCCGTTGAGAAAGCTGATTCCAGGGCCGGCCGACCAGAGCAGGTCGCCGCCAGAGAGCAGGTCGCCGCCAGGGCCGCCGTTGGGCCAGTCGCCGGTGTCTCCAGCCCAGCCGAAGTTAGCGAAGACGACCGGCGTGATCGTGGCCAGGTGCGCGCCACGGCGGGCAAGCTCGATCTGCGCTGCCCAATAGGAGTCGCCGCGGCGGGTTCCGTAGACGTAACCCTTCACAGTCTCCAGGCCGCCGATTCGCCACAGCCTCTGCGCAGGTGCGTCGCCGGCCGTCCAGCCGGCTTTACCACCCAGCGCCAGCCACGCGATATTGCCAAGATGCGTCTTGATCTCGAAGCCGATCCTCGGCTGCACGTAGTCGAGGGAATCGGCGTCGGTGCCGAGCTCGACTCCGGCCGTGAATTCCGCTCGGTCGCCGGGGCGGTTCCAGTTGCTGCTGGCGAACCACGTCGCGTCCAGATCGCCTCTATAGTACCAGTTTTCAGTCGCCGGCGGGTTCGGCTGGAAGACGGAATCCTCCCAGATCCCGGGGATCGCGATCTGGGTATTGCGCTCTACCGATGATTCGTAAGCGGCGCTGAGCCCGGCGCGGCCGCGGAAAGTGCCCCAGCGCCGGCCCGCCGTGATGGCGGCGCCGCTGGATCGGTAGTAATCGGCGTCGTCGCGGCCCAGGAAGAAGGGGCGAAGTGCCGAGCTGCCGTAGGCGCGTCGATCGTCGGTCAGCGGGTAGCCGGTGACGTGGAGCTCGCTATAACCGTCGATGCGGAATTGGGAGCGCGGCGCATCATAGTGCAAGCCGAGCCGCGCCTTCGGCTCCAGGTCGGCTACGCCGAAGCCGACGAGACCTGCGACGGACCAGAACGGTCGCCGTGGCAAGTCCCCCTGGAACCCGAGGCCTATGCCAAGCGCCTCTACGCGGTTGTAGCGCAGCATCTCGGACAGCCGTTGGACCTCGCCGATCACGAACATCTTTCGCCCGGAGATGCTCGGATCGAGCTCTTGGGCGCGGCGTTCCAGCTCTTCCGCGTCGGGAAGTTTCAGCTTCTCCGATGGCGCCTCGAGCGGCTCTTTCCAACCGGTGTAAGCGTTGAGCGAGTCCTCCGGGGGCCGGACGATCTCCCAACCACCGTCGTGCGGCCCCGACCGCACACGGGTCCTCTCGCGCTCCTTGTCGGCGCGCCCAAAATCGACCCCCTCCACTTCGATGCTCTCCCACGAGTCATCGCTGCCCTCACGCGAAGAGTCGCTGGAGACCCAGACGATGGGCTGGCCCGTATTGATGTCATAGCGGCCGAACTCGTTGCTGAACACGAGAGGCAGAGCGAGATCTCTGAAGAAGGGGATGTCAATGTTGAGCTCGACTTCTTGGCGCCGTGGGAGCCAGTAACGCTGCTCCCACAGGCCCTGCTCGATGACTGCTGAGAGTGATAGTATTCGATTCGCCCAAGCCGAGCCCTCTGGGTTCTCGTCGTCCGCCCACAGCGGCTTGCCGACGAAGCGAATCTGCCACGCCGCGATGTCGCCGCTCGATTCATCGACCCAGAGTGAGCCAACGACGAGTGACTCGTCGCCGCGGGTCGGCGTCACGCGAACCTCGATCAGGTCCAACACTCTCTGTGGCGTTGAGAGCGTGATCGTGTCCCCGATCTCATACTCGTAGTACTCGGACGCGCGGGCGGAGAAGGGGTGTACCGACGCGCGACCCGGTATCTCGATCCCGCCGAGAACGCGGATGCTGTCTCCCGGGGTCGTCGCTACGAACCACGGCTCGCTGAAGTCGAGCCCGAAGTCCGCTCCCTGCTCGGCCCCTAGCTCGAGGGCCGTCACGTAGCGCTGCCCAACCATACGAACCTGCAAGCCGGCGTCACGATCCCACGCCACCTCCGAGGCCAGCTCGCTGGCCACAATCAGCTTGGGCGGCGCCAGCCGGTCCGTCACGAGTCCGACGCTGACCAGGGTCTTCAGTTGAGATCTGTAGTCGGAAAGAGCCGTATCGAAGTGCTCGTGTCGCTGCCGCGCCAACTCCACGATGCTTTGCGCCCGCGCCTCGGCGATCCCGGACGAGCCACCCGCGAGGGTGACGGCTAATGCCGAAGCGTACCAACGCGCGGCGGGTGTTTGGAAGCGCCTCATGATCCTACGGCCTGATGGAGCTGAGGACGTCGGTCGCCCAATCATCCAAACTCACCAAGGTGCCGCCTCTCCAAGTCAATCTGTAGCGGGCCAGCTCCGCATCCCAGTCGGGGTTCGACTCGCCCGCGAGCCAAGCGGTGATCCATTCGTTCTCTCTGACAGCGCTGAGGGCGACGCTCAACCTCTCCTGTGTGAGAACGGGGCCCGCGGCTCGCAAGTTCGTCAGCACGCGCTCGAGCGATTGACCGCGCGCTTGGAAGCCGAGGTCGAGGAGGAACGCCGCTACGGCTCCACCGTCATAGATGAAGCGGTAGGAGTCATCCTCCCAGAAATCCGCTTCGGCATCCGCCACCGACGTCTCTCCGTAGAGTGGACTGCTGCGGTAACGCTTGAGCCGCTCGTTGATCTCGAGCAAGAAAGCGTCAGGCTCGATCAAGTCGCCGGCGAGCAGGGTCTTCAACGAGAAGTAGTCGGTGAACCCCTCCGAGAACCAGGAGGGTGGCGGGCCTTCGAATGCGTACGCTGTCGGGATGTACCAGTGCATGAGCTCGTGCGCCGTGGTGCGCAGCCAGCGATCGAACTCGATGGCGCCGGGCGCGAGGCCGCCTAGATAAACCAAACCAGTTTTTCCAATGACCTGACCACCGGTGCTTATGCCGTCGAAGAGGCCCGGGACGCGTCCAGTCCCCAACAGGTAGTCACCCGAAGCCCAGCCGGCGGCCGCGATCCGGTGGAGGCCACCCGCGATGCGCTCTATGGCGTCGTCGATTCGCGCGTCGGACACTGGCCAGTCGCCGTAGATCGCCGTAGTCAGCGATCGGTGACCGATGTTGAAGCGCCGCGTTCGCAGTCGTCCAACGACGAACACCGCGCTCCCTATGTCGTCTACCACGTGAGCGCCTCCAGCGCGGCGCGCGACCGTCGCGACTCCCCAGTTGCGGGGCAACGCCTCGATGCGGATGCGCGCGCCATGGCTGCCAGGGAGTGGGCGGTTCAACCAGATTCTTGGCAGCAGGTCACGACCGATGAGGTGGCCACCGTCCGCCGACAGTTGGGAGACACGGTGGTAGAATCGCGATTCCGAGGGAGGATCTAACACCAAAGTGTAGTTGATGATGACGAGCCCCGGGTCGTCAACCTTGACACTACGATGCCCCGAGTCGAGATCCTCCTCATTGGCTTCGACCGGCAGAGAGCCGCGCGGTCCTTCCGCTCTCATCCCCTGCAACCGCTTCGCCAGGCCCGAGTAACCCTCCCATTCACCTCTGAACAGGAGTTGAATCGTGCTGGGCTCAGCCAGCTCGATCTCGACTCGGACGTGGACCTGCTGGTTGTCGGGATCGACGCGAACGCGAAACTCCGGCGGCGGATCGAGAACCTGCCCGTACGCCGCCGGGGCGCTCGCGCTGTTGGAGGAAAGCATGAGGCCGAGAACGACCAACTTGATAGCGAACTTCATTCTCTCGTCCTTGATCCACCCGTCGCCGAATCTGACCCCAGCGTGGGCGGCTCTACCGGAAGCCGAACCATCCTACGAGTCGCGGCGTCGCTGGGATTCAAAGTCCAGCCACGTCACTCTTTCCATTCGATGTCGAAGCCATCGATACGCATTAGCGTCTTTTCGCGTATCTCGGCCGGCGACGGCAGCTCTTCGAGTAGAGCGCCGTCCTTCATTCGAGGCACGAGGAGTTCCTCAACGGGTCCTCCACAGCCAGCGCTTCGATTTGGCCAGCGCTCCGCATCGTGTAATGGGACGATCACATCCTCGTTGCAATCGCTGAAGCGGAGCACCTGCTTGGCCCCCGACCATTTCCCACGCTTGGCTATCGGCGCCCCCTCGATCTCGACGATGTCCATGGAGAAATCGATGACCGGGGCGGCGCTGATCCAGCCGCCGACGCCGTATCCATCCACCAGCGGATTGAGCCTGCGGATCTGTTCTTCGCCGATCCCGCCGCTCACGAACAGCCCGACGTCATCGTGGCCGCGCAGGTCGAGCTCCCAGCGGACCTCGCGCAGGATCTCGTAGAAGTCGCCGCGCCGCGAGCTCGGGGTATCGAGACGCACAGCTGCGAGGCGATCACCCATGGCCTCGGCGATGCGCAGCGATTCGAGCTTCTCGTCGGTGAACGTGTCGATGAGGGCGATACGTGGTACGCCGCTGTCGATGACCTCATCGAACGCCTCGGCTGCTGCGACCGTATCGCCCATGACCAGGACCAGCGCGTGAGGGATGGTGCCCGCCGCCTCCGTGCCCAGCAGTTCGGCGCTCGCCACGACGGCTACGCCATCGCAGCCTCCCAGGTACGCGGCACGCTCGATCATCGGGGCCAGCGTGGGGTGCATCCGCCGTGCGCCGAAGCTGATCACTCGCTTGTTGGGGCCGGCCGCCTTACGGCAGCGGGCCGCGCGGGTGGCGATGCCGCTGGCCTGGCAGATGAGGCCTAGCGAAGCGGTCTCCATCGCGGCGAACGCTGTGTAGCTTCCCTCGATCTCCAGGACCGGTTCGAGCCGCCGGAAGACCTGCCCTTCTTCCATCGACCGGACGTTGACGCCCAGGCCCTCGAGCAGATGGAGTAGCTCTTCGAGTCCGGCGAAGACAGCCCATTCCCAGTTCTCGGGCAGGTCCTTCGCGACGAACTCGGCTCGCACTCGCTTGTCGACGCCTCGAGCTTCCAGGATATCGACCGAGCGGCGGAAATACACATCCACGACCTCGCCGGCCTTGATTTGCTCCGCGGTGGCGATGTGAAAGCCCATTCGAACTCCCTGCGGCGGTCATTGCAGCAGCATCATCTGGGGACAACTATAATAAGGATGAGCGGCTGAGGCATGAGGGGCCAGTAAGACTAGACTCCAAGAAAGAGAACACGATGCGCGACGGCGATGGGCGTTGGCGGACGATCGAGCACACCGCCGACCTGGCCGTCGAGCTGGAGGCGTCTTCTCCGGCGGAACTGTTTCTCACCGCCGCGGATGCGCTCATCGGCGTGCTGAGAGGTGAGGAGGCGGCGAGCGCGGAGCCGGAGACGGACTCGGCGTCGGCGGAGCAGCCTGTCTCAGAGTGGCGCGAGCTCTCACTGGAGGCCAGCGATCGCGAAGCTCTGCTGGTCGACTGGCTCCGGGAGCTGCTCTACCTGACCACGATGACGGAGCCCCCCCCCCTCTTCTTCGCAAAGGGTGAGATCCATGCCCTCAGCGAGACGCGGATCGAAGCGAGGGTGGCCTTCACGGGCGCCACCGGGTTGGAGAGTGTGGAGCGCGAGCTGAAAGGGGTCACTTATCATGATCTTCAGCTGCGCCGCCGCGGAGATAGTTGGTACGCGAAGATCGTTTTCGATGTTTGATTTCGGGTCACAAACTTCCTGAGTGAATGACATGACGGTCGGTAGCTTCGAGCTGGAAAAGATCGACGAGTATCGCTGGCGAATTCCTAGGACGGGTCCGATGCTGACCGATGGGCTCGTGTTCGCCGACGATGAGTTGATAAAAAGCATCCGCCAGGACAGAAGCCTCGAGCAAGTAGCGAACGTCGCTTGCCTGCCCGGCATCCAGGGTCCCTCGATAGCCATGCCTGACATTCACTGGGGTTACGGCTTCCCGATCGGAGGCGTGGCGGCTTTCGATCTCGAGGAGGGGGTGATCTCGCCTGGTGGTGTGGGCTACGACATAAACTGCGGGGTGCGACTGTTGCGCACCGACTTGCAGGTTGGGGACGTGCGAGCGCGACTGCCGCGGCTGATGGATAAGCTGTACGCGAACCTGCCGTCGGGCGTCGGTTCGAGGCGCAGCGACATCCGGTTGAGCTTGCGGGATGTGAGCCAGGTGTTGCTGAAGGGTGCGCGGTGGGCAGTCGGAGAAGGATATGGCTGGGCGCAGGACCTGGAGCGGATAGAAGAGGGCGGCGCCATCGAGGGTGCCGAGCCGGAATGCGTCTCAAGACGCGCGCTGGAGCGCGGTCGAACGCAGGTTGGCACGGTGGGCTCGGGAAATCATTTCGTCGAGGTGGGATACGTCGGCGACATTCATGATGAAGAGGCCGCCGCGGCTTTGGGGCTGCAGGCGGGGAGCGTAACGATCTTCGTGCATTCGGGCTCTCGCGGGTTGGGCTATCAGGTCTGCGACGATTACTTGAAGACGATGCTCGGGGCCGCGCAAAAGTATGGGATCGAGCTGCAGGATCGCCAGCTATGCGCGGCGCCGCTAACCTCAGAAGAAGCTCGGCGCTACTTGGGTGCCATGCGCGGGGCCGCGAACTATGCGTTCGCCAATCGCCAGATGATGGGGCATTGGGTTCGACAGTCTTTCGAGGAAGTGTTCGGTGAGAGCGCTGAGCGCTTGGGGCTGAACCTTGTGTACGACGTCGCCCACAACATAGCCAAGTTCGAGAAGCATCGGGTTGGCGGCGTGGAGAAAACGGTGTGCGTTCACCGGAAGGGCGCCACGCGCGCTTTCCCGCCGGGTCATCCGGATGTCCCGGAAGCCTATCGGAGTGTGGGGCAGCCCATCTTCATACCTGGCGACATGGGCCGTTATAGCTATGTGCTCGTTGGAACCGAGGGCGCCTACAACGAAACGTTTGGATCGACCTGTCATGGGGCGGGCCGCACCATGAGCCGCAAGCAAGCCAAGCGAACGGCGAAGGGAAGAAACATCGAGCGAGAGTTGGAGGACCGCGGGATCCTCATCCGGGCGGCGTCCCGGGCGACGGTCAACGAAGAGATACCCGAAGCTTACAAAGATGTGAAAGACGTAGTGGGCGTCGTGGATCGAGCGGGGATCGGTAAGATCGTGGCTCAACTCAAACCGATGGGCGTAGTGAAAGGATAGGCCATCATGCCGCTGATCGAGCGCGTACTAGCCGCGACCGACGGCAGCGAGTACGGCGCCAAAGCCGTTCAGACCGGCGCGGCCCTCAGCCGCCGCGCAGGCGCCAGCTTCGAGGTGGTCACGATTGTCGAGGTCCTCATGCTGCCACCCGTCGCCATGGCGCCGCCAGCGGAGGCTCTCGAATACGACGATGCCTTCACTACGGAAGCGCTCCGCAAAGCGGAAGCCCAGGCGCGGGATGCGGATCAAGCCGAAGCGCCGATCCATGTGTACAGCGGCTTCCCAGCGCCGCTCATCAGCCGGGTGGCCGACGAGCGCGCGGCGGATCTCATCGTGCTGGGCGCTCACCCGCACCCGGCCGTGGCTCGGTTCCTCGTCGGGAACACCGCCGAGCGGGTCATTCGAACGGCGCGCCGGCCCGTGCTGGTGGCCATCGAGCCTCGCACCGAGCCGTTCCGTAGAATTCTCGTCGCCGTCGATCTGTCGACTCAGTCGCGCCGCGTGCTCCGAGCCGCCGCCGCGATCGCCAAGGCCGACGGCGCGGAGCTCCGCGCCCTGTACGCTCGGGAGCCGCTACCGCCGATGCTCTTGGAAAGCGGTCTGTTCGTCGAAGAGTCGTACCCGGGACTCGGACCCGATGACTTGGCCGAATCGATCGCCGTTGCAGAGCTGCGCGACATCCGGGTGGAGCCGCGCGTGCGTGAAGGACGCGCGGGAGATGCGGTGTTGGAAGAGACCGCGGAATGGGACGCGGATCTCGTCGTGATCGGATCCCACGGCTTTGGTTTCTTCGAGCGCCTGCTGCTAGGCAGCACATCGATCCACATCTTGCGTCACAGCCAGCGCGCCACCGTGATCGTTCCACCGATCGAAGGCGAGTGACGCTCTAGTGTGGCCGCTAGTTCCTGGGGTGAAGCCCGCGCGGCCTCAGTAGCAGAAGCGCCGTGCAGCTTCGGCCAGAACTTTGGCCGTGGACACGACGGAACACAGGCTGACCCATTCCACTGCGGCGTGGGCGCCATCCCCGCCCGGCCCGTAGTTGAGCGCCGGGATGCCGGCGGCCGCGAAGATCGCGGCATCGGTCCAGTAGGCGACGCCGGTCTCTTCAGGCGCTTCACCTAGTTCTGCGATCGCCGAGTCGCGCACGCAGCTGGCGAGCTTGGAGCCCGGATCGCAAACCAACGGCTGCCTGTCGAAGAACGCCTCGATGCGAGCCTCCTCGCCGGACCGAGCGACGATACGCTCCAATTCTTCGACTACTCCCTCGACGGTTTCGCCGGGTAGGGTTCGGCGTTCGACCTGGAGCTCGCAACTGGGCGCGTAAGTGGAGATGCCGACGCCGCCCTTGACCAGGGCGGCGTGGAGCGAAGCCGGCCCGACATCGGGGCTGGGGCGGGGGCGAGGGCGCTGCCGCAGCTCTTCTTGGTCGAAGCGCTTCAGGCCAGCGATGATATTCCCCATCTTTCCTATCGCGCTGACACCCAGATCCCAGCGGCTGCCGTGCGCGGCTGTGCCAGAGGTGGTCAGTCGCACCCAAACGAAGCCTTTGTGGGTGAGTATGAGACGGCCTTCGGTGGGCTCCGTGACGATGCAGGCGTCTCCGGTGTGGTTGGCGACGAAATGATCAGCGCCGATGCTCGAGTGCTCTTCGTCCACCACCAGGGCTAGCTTCACCCGACCCGCCAGGTCTTGATTCTTCAACGCCGCCGCCGCGACCATCGCCGCGGCCACGCCGCCCTTCATGTCGTAGCTGCCGCGGCCATAAACCCGGTCGCCCTCTACCAGAGGCTCGAACGGCGGAATGTTCATCCCCTCCGTGCTGACCGTATCGATGTGCGCGCAGAAGATCAGCGTGGGGCCGTCGCCTTCGCCCACCTGGGCGACTACGTTCGGACGGCCGGTAGCGACGTGCTCGAGCCACGCTTCCACCCCGCGCTCCAGAAGCCAGTCCCGCGCGCATACGGCCAACGCCTCCTCACCGTGGGAGGCATCGGGGGCAAGCGTCGGGTTGATCGAAGGCGTGCGGACCAGAACCTGTAGCAGCTCCAGTACTTCAGTGTTCGAGAGAAAGTTGCTGCGCATGGGGTGCTCGCACTCATGGTCTACGCTAAGTTGCTCGACGAGCTCGACTTATTGCGCTCGACCGGCGGCGTCAAGTCGGACGAAGGTAAATCAACGAACCTGAAGTGAAAGCAGGCCACATGACGATGAAAGCGCCGGGCAGGCGATCGAGAGTCGCCGTGATCGGTGTACCCATGGACCTCGGCTCCAACCTGCGTGGAGTCGATATGGGCCCCTCGGCGATCCGCATAGCCGGCGTGGTGGAGCAGCTGCGCGAGCTCGGCTGTCGAATCAAAGACTTCGGCAATGTCGCGGTCCCGCACGCTTCCGTGGTCGGGATAGGCTCGGCTAGTATGCGCTACGCCGAGCCGATAAAGATGACCTGTGAGTTGCTCGCCACGGCGATCGAGAGCTCGCTGGAGGACAGTCACACACCCGTGGTTCTGGGTGGCGACCATTCCATCGCGATGGGAACCCTCGCCGGCCTCGCCCGCTACGGTCTCAGCCGAAAAAGGAAGAAGCGGCGACGCTACGGACTCCTCTGGGTCGATGCCCATGCGGACGCCAACACACCGCGAACGACGCCCAGCGGGAACGTTCATGGGATGCCGCTGGCGGTCGCGTTGGGGCGGGGCGACAAGCGCTTCACCGAGCTCGGCGGCCCCGCGCCGATGATCGATGCTTCGAGTGCGGTCTTGCTCGCGGTGCGCGATGTCGATCTCGGGGAGCGGGATAACCTGCGGAAGCTGGGGCTGCGTGTGATCACGATGCGCGAGATCGACGAGCGCGGCGTTTTCGAGTGTACAACTGAGGCGCTCGACATAGTCAACGCGGGCACCGATGGCTTTCATCTTTCTGTCGATATGGATTGTCTCGACCCGCGGCTGGCACCCGGTGTGGGGACGCCAGTCCCCGGTGGCTTGACGGTCAGAGAGGCTCACCTCGTGATGGAACTCGTCGCCGACTCGCGCCAGATGGTGTCCTGCGAGTTCGTCGAGGTGAACCCCGTCATCGATCAGCGTAACATGACAGCCGAGCTTGCAGCAGGGCTGATACGCTCAGCGTTGGGTGGGAAGATACTGTAGCGCGCGGGAGGAAGATTGGAAGATCGAAACGTTGTCGTCGCCTTGGCTTTAGTCGTGCTGGGCGCTATGGGTTGCGGCTCGGAGATAGGCCGAGGCCGCATCGTCTTCGATACCATCAACGGCGTCCCTTCCGTGATGAATCCGAATCGCGGCACACTAGGCGAACAGGTGCCGTGGCGGCTAGCCGAGCACTTGAGCGTCGGTTCTGAGGCGGAGTACGACGGTAAGAGCGTCATCTATGCTCTGGATGTGGGGATCATGCCGGACGGTGGGGTCGTTGTTCTCGACGCCGGCAACCAGCGGGTCCTGCGCTTCGGGAGGGAAGGTGAATACTTGGGGTCATTCGGCAGCGAGGGGGAGGGGCCCGGGCAATTTCGAGTGCCGTTGTTGCTCGAGGTGGCCGACTCGCTGATCTACGTCGTCGACGCAGCGCAAAACCGGCTTCTCGCCTTCGATGAGAAGGGTGAGTTCCTTTCGAGCTTCGCGTTGGAGTTCGATGGCCTGGTGGGTACGTCACCGGCGTTCGCCGCCGGAGCCCCGGACGAAGTTTATCTGTTCGCGGAGCCGGCACCCTTC
This sequence comes from Candidatus Indicimonas acetifermentans, assembly GCA_947581815.1. Lineage (GTDB taxonomy): Bacteria > Gemmatimonadota > Gemmatimonadetes > Palauibacterales > KS3-K002 > Indicimonas > Indicimonas acetifermentans. Next base: position 54,347 of record CANPVX010000003.1, read on the forward strand.
ATGGAAGGCGCGAGGGATACGGGAAGCGCCGTGCTCTATCGCTTGGACGCCGCGGGCGCTATCCGCGATACCGTTCTGACGTTTCCCGCCGCCAACTGGACGCCTATCCAGCTGCCCTCGGGGCGCTTCACCTTCGCCAAGCCGCGGCTGATGCCTGAGCCGAGGTTCTCCGCCGAGGCTGGCGTCATCGCGGTCAATGCCACTGCCGGCTACGTGATCGAAATACGATCGCCTAGCGGAGAACCCATTCGCCGCGTGGCCCGTATGTATAGCCACACGCCGGTCACGCTCGAGCTCAAGGACAGCCTGCTCGAGCGGTTGTCCCAAGGCCCGAGCAAGCTGCCTCGCGAGGCTCTCGAGGCGGTGCCCTTCGCTCCCGTCGTGCCGGCGATCGAGGATGTCGTGCTCGATGATCGAGGCCGGCTATGGGTCGATGTCTACGTGCCGGGTGAACCCACGCGGCTGGATATCTTCGATGAGGAGGGTCGCTTCCTGGGCCCACTGCGCCTTCCCGCGCCGCTGCGGCTGGAAGACGTGCGCGGCGACCTGGCCTGTGGAGTGCTGAGCGAGATGAGCGGCCAGGCCGCTGTCATGTGTTACAGGGTGGCGGATGGTTAGGCGACGACGCCAGCGCCGATCCCGCCTTGACTGTGCCGCCCGCTCTAGACCGCCTCCGCCGTCGGAGCCGCCGGCGCGCTCGATACCCTCATCACCGCCATGTATAGCGAGATCGGGATCAGCGCCAGCGTGAGGAAATAGAAGTCGGAGCCCGGGAGCACGGCGGCCGGCGCGAAGATGCCAATCAAAGAGGCGATCGTCACCGGAAGCAGCCCGACCAACACCCCGGCGAGCATGAGGTTGAGTCCGTTGGCGTCCCGCTCCGCAGCAGTCGCCTTCACGTAGCTGTTCACCATTGCGACAACGGCGTAGCCGAAGTAGTAGACGATGAAGAGACCGAAAAGCACGTTGACGAGCATGTTCAGCCCGCTCGTCGCGTCGGGCTGAGCGGCGATCAGGTAGACGATGAACAGGGATAGAAACGCCGCCGGCCCGTAGATGATCGCCCTCGCGAGACCCGTCTTAGCGAGGATAGGCTTCGGCTTCGGAAACTCCAGCATGAAAGCCAGCAGAAAGGCGAAACCGAAGAGGATCAAGACTATGCTCAGGGAATTGACCGTAGCGCGCAGCGCGTAGGACTGGAAGTACGGCCCAGCGAAGAATGCCAGCCCGAGACAAACACCTACGAGTGCGAGGTACAGCGCGCCCCTGCTCGCGCGCCTCATGTAAGGAAGAACTCCGAAGACCAGGAAGAAGTAGCCGATGAGCAACGACGCATAGCCGAGCGAGTTCGCCCTGGTTGAGAGCTGCGTGTAGGCCACTTCGATGTTCTCGACCTCGGGTCCGGCTTCCGCAGCCGCGAGCTGGGTATCGGCCCTGCGCTCGACGACGATGACGCGCACCTCGCCGATCTCCGCCCGCGGGCGATGGGCGATCGCCTTCGCATCCTTTACAGAGATGCCGCCGATGCTCGTGATGTAATCGCCCACCTGCAGTCCCGCCTTTTCCGCTGGGCTACTTGGATAAATCTTCGTGACCGTGTTATTGCCGTCGGTGGAGTAGCCGGCGTATGGCACGTTCGGCTGGTCCCTCAAGCCGAGTATGCCCCAGATAGCCACCACCACGGCCGCGAGCAGAGTCAGGTTCTTGCCAGTGCCGCTTGCTTGATCCGACATCGGTCGCCTCCCGCCGAGGTGAGGTACGGATGCTTCGCTTAGGAAGCGGAGCTTCGCTCCGCGCTGCACTCTGAGTGGGCGTGTGCGAGGAAAGGGGGGGGAGCCGTGCGAGTCGCCCCCAGCCCCCAACCCGCTGGTGCTATGGCGTACCAGACCGGGCCGGCAGCTTACGCAAGTTCATGTAGTCTGCCGTACCCTGATCGACTCTTGGCTGCGCTGAGAATAGGCCTCGCAATATGCGCCGCTGCTCCGTCCCGAGCAACTTGCCCGCGCCCGCGGCGCCCGCCCCCGAAGATCGTGCGACCCTTCCCCCGGGGTGGGCATCACTAGGACAACGCGTGGTCGGGAGTCTCAACCGCGGCGCACATCACCCTTGGATCTAACGCTCGGAGCATGGAGGAACGCATGTACTCGAACCTCGCCATAGTCATTCTGCTCAGTATCGTGATGGCCGCGT
>CANPVX010000004.1 GCA_947581815.1 Candidatus Indicimonas acetifermentans
CCGTGCGGAGCGGGAGCGCGTACTTCTGCGCGAACTCGAAGTCGCGTTCGTCGTGAGCCGGGACAGCCATGATCGCCCCATGTCCGTACTCCATCAGCACATAATCGGCGATCCAGACGGGGATCTGCTCGTCGTTGGCGGGGTTGATCGCCTTCGCGCCCGTATCGATCCCAGTCTTCTCACGCTCCGGGCCAGTCTTCTTGCGCTCGACCAGATCGGTCGCGAGGGCGGACTGTACATAGGCATCGACCGCGGTCTTGTGCTCGGCGGTCGTGATCTCGGCGACGAGTGGGTGCTCCGGAGCCAGGACCATGAAAGTGGCGCCGAAGAGCGTGTCGGGGCGGGTGGTGAACACCTGCAGCTTTTGCGGGTGACCGACGACCGGGAACTCGATGTCGGCGCCCTCGGAACGGCCGATCCAGTTCCGCTGCAGTCGCTTCGTCGAATCGGACCAGTCGATCCACTCCAGGTTGTCGAGCAGCCGCTGGACGTAGTCGGTGATCTTGAAGAACCACTGCTTGAGGTAGCGCTGGGTGACTTGGGTCCCGCAGCGCTCGCAACGCCCGTCAATGACCTGCTCGTTGGCCAGCACCGTCTTGCAGGAGGGGCACCAGTTGACGGGCGCCTCGCGCCGCTCCGCCAGCTTTGCCTTGAAGAGCTGGAGGAAGATCCACTGGGTCCACTTGTAGTACTCGGGCTTGGTGACGTCGACGACGCGATCCCAGTCGTACATGAACCCCATGCGCTTCAGCTGGCGCGTGAAGTTCGCGATGTTTTGGGGGATCAGCTTCGTGGGGTGGATGCCGCGCTTCAGGGCGAAGTTCTCCGAGTGGATCCCGAAGGCATCGAACCCGATCGGCTCGAACACGTCGGGGCCTTGGAGCCTAATGAAGCGGCCGAAGATGTCCGCGCCGGTGAAAGCGTAGACGTTGCCGATGTGGAGGCCCTCCGCGGAGGGATAGGGGTACATCATCAAGTTGTAAAACGGACGCTCGGCCGCGTCCAAATCCACCCGATGAGCGCCGCTCTCCTCCCAGCGCCTTCGCCACTTCGACTCGACCTGGGCCGGGTCGTACCGCTCAGCCATAGGACTCCGTGGGCATCCCGTCGCGCTACCCGTCGCGAAAAAGGCGGGCCTTGCACCCGCCCTGCGAGTTAAGCGGGTAAGATGGACGGTCGGTCTGGTGATTTCAATGCCCGGGCCGGGCGCCCGCGCTCATCGGACGCGGCGGCGGCCTCCCGTTCCAGATAGTCGACCAGCGGCTCGAAGGGGTCGAAGCCGATGACGCGGGGCGCGTCGGCGACGAAGTTCGAAGTGGCATTGATATCGTAGTAGTACAGCTGCCCATCGCGGGCGTCGACGAGGTACTCGACTCCGCCCACCTCGATCTGAGCCGCGGCCAGAATCCCTTCCACCGCCTCGACGACGTGCTGTGGCGGCGAGTAGCTCGCGGCGGGGAACGCGGGCAGGGCGGGCAGGGCGGGGAGGGCGGGGAGGGCGCCGCCGGCAGCCGCCCCGCTGCTCTCGCCCGGGCCAGCCTGCTCGGCCGGTGGGCACAGGTCGGCGGGGCACAGGTTGAAGGTTTCGCCATCGGTCTCGACGCTGATGGCGTAAAGGTACTTCCCGCCCACGACTTCCACGCGCACGATCTTGTCATCCGCCGCCGGGATGAACTCCTGCACCAGAGCCGTGCGATCGATCCCGAGGTCCAGCTCGCGGCCGCGGACGGTCCGGCGCAACGCGTCGCGCGAATCGAAGCGGCGGATCCCGGCGCCGCTGCCACCGACGTTCGGCTTCACAACGACTGGGAAGCGTAGCCCCTCGGCGGCGGCCAGCGCCTCGTCGGGATGGCTGATCACCCGGGCCCGGGGGTAGGGCAGTCCCAGCCTGTCGAGGAGCGACAGCTGGAAAGCCTTCGATGTTTCGGCGACGAATGCGTCATAGCCGTTGACGACCCGAATGCCCAGTTGCTTCAGGTGAGCGAGGTACTGGAGGGCGTGAAAGATCGCATGGGCGCGCCCGCGTAGATGAGCGGATGGGCTCATGCGGTTGAAAATGAGCGAGTAACCGGGTGCGCCATCGGCGACGTCGTAGATGTGCTCGTCGGCGTGCACGCGCTCGTAGGGTACGTGGCGCCGGTCGAGCGCCGCGAACAACGGGACGAACCAGTTAGGGTGCTCGTAGTAGATGGCGATCGAGCGCTTCGAATTCCGGATCATATGAAATCGGCCTTGGTTCCGTAGTAGATGCAAAACGGCCGCGACTTCGTTGAGGGAGTCGCGGCCAGTTTGGCGCGCTGGCGGTCGGCTAGGCGCCCGTCCGCGATCCCCCCGACCCCCTCCCGCTCGGGAGGTGGCGACAGGTACAGCAGCGACAGCCGCCGGAAATGGTGCTTTGGTTGAAGATGGTCATCGTCTTATCGATCTCGAGGGTTATTCCTTCCACCTGCTAGAACGACCGGGACACCTCATCGAGTTCCCAAGCCCTCGTAGCCGGTCAGCTCACCGAGCGCGTACCAAGGGTCGTCCGCGGAATCGACCGCCGCGGTGAGGCGCTCGAGCGAAACGGACAGGCTGCCCGATTCTTCGTAGAGCGCCTCGAAAACGTACAGCCTGTGGTAGTAGAGGTGTCGGGCGATCAGCGAAGCGTTGTTCAGCTCCGTCGGATCGAATCGGGCGAAGCTGGCTGAACTCATCGCAGGGGCGTACTCGCTTCGGAAGTGGGCGGCAGCTTCCTCCATGAGTGCGCGGCGGCGCTCTAAGAGCTGTTCCTGATCCAACTGTTCTGAATAGAGGTTCTCCAGGCCGGACCAGAGCTCATCCAGGAACTCGCCGAGCACGCGAGCGTCGTGCCAGTTATCTCGGGCCGACTGGCAGAGGTCTTCATCGCGCACCCGGCCGCAGAAGAACTCGATCGCGCCGACAGAACCGACGAAGTTGGCGAGGCTCTCGTTGAACTTTACGTGATCGGACACCCAGAGGGTATTGTGTGTCACTTCGTGTATGACGGTCTCCACGAGGCCCACGCTGTCGCGGTCGAGCGCCGTGGAGAGGATCGGGTCGGGCAGCCATCCCAGCGTGCTGAAGGCGGAGGTTGGCCGCAGGTAGGTATCGTACCCTTTTTCCTCCAGCCTCAGACGCTCGGCCTCCGCCGCACCTCGATCGAAGAACCCTTTATAGGGAACGTGCCCGACGATAGGGAACCACCAGGTATAAGCGACCAGGCGGTCCATCGGGCTGGCCGACAGCACCAGGGCAAGCGTATCGCGGTCGATCTGAGAGTAGGATGTGTAGCTCTTGCCGACGTCGAGCTGCAGATCGCGACGGGCGAAGCTTCGCGCCTGCACGACCAGTTCGAGCTTGGACCGGGTCTCCGGATCCAGCGCTGGATCGTTGAGGACGTCCTCGATCGGTTGGCTGCGCCACAGTATGCGCGCCTCTTCCCAGGCGGCGCGGGCCAAGAAGCCGCCGGAGCAGGAGAAGAATCCAGCGACTCCGAGCAAGGCGAGGAGCAACGCCACGGGCGCTTTCCTTGGCGGGCGACGGCCGCCTGATCTCGCGCTGTCAGCTTCGGGTTCTCTCATCTTTCCTGCTGCGTACGGGCTGTGGGTCTATTATACCGGGTAGCGAAGGCGCCGATCCAGCCCCCGCAGCCCCCGTTCCGCCCGGGCACCTTTCGCCACGCGGGTGTATTAATAGACCAGTGAAGCCCATCCTCGCGTTCCGACGCGTACCCTCGTGCTCCCGCCTCCGATCGGTCGGAGCGCCCAAGATGTTGGAAGAAATCAGATGGCAAAAGAGCGTGACCACGTAAATCCCGACAAGCTCCGAAGAAGTTTGCTGGATTTCGCCGACCTTATCCGCAAGCTTGACGAGGAGGGTGGCCTCGTCGATTCGGCGCCTCGACTGCTCAAGATCATGGGGGATCTACGCTCCGTGCTGTTCGAGTATGAGGTGCGCTCTACCGGCCGGCTCCTTCCCAAAAGCAAGGAACCGCCTGAGGTGCTAGAGGCGCAGCGAATCGTCGAAGATGCTGTCCGGCGGCTAGAGGAGGCAGAGCAGGATTGGGGGAGGGGGCAGAACGGGCAGCCCCCTCAGGACGATAAAGAGGAGGGCTAGGCCCGGCCTGGCTCAGACAGCCGGGTTGTTGAGAGGATCTTGCGGCCTCCGCGGCCTCCAGAGGTGCCCGGCGAGGCCGTCAGCGGGTTGATTATACCTCTTCGCTCTCGTCGGCTAGATCGCCGTCCGCCTGGGCGGCCTCGGGATCATCCCGAAAGTCGCCATCGCGCTTGCGCAGTCGCCGGTAGACGAGGTAGGAGACGCCAGCGGCTCCGAGCATTCCCGCAGCAGACGCTACGAGCCGCGCCACACGTCGACGACGGCCGTCAGAAGTCTTGCCGGCCTTCTTTTTCTTCCGACGGGCAGACTTCGGCTTGGGCCACGCCCAAAGGTGGCGGTCGAGATCGGTCTTATACAGATCGCGCGCGTCGAGCCTGTCACGACGCGTAGCACGGACGGACTTGCGTCGGTCTCGATCGCCGCGTCGTTCCGTTCGCTCCTTCGCCTTGGCGCCGTTACGGCTCCGTCTGCTGCGATTGGATGCCACCTCGCTCCTCCTGGAGAAACCGAGCTCGCCCCGCGATCACAACGTCTGTGATCGGTACGTAGTTTCCCTTATCAGGGCGGGACTGGCACCGGCTACATCACTAATAACCCGGCGGGAGTGCGGCGTTCCGTTTCGCTTTTCTTGTGAATTCAGGAGACTGTTACGTAATAGAGGTGCTCTGTGACGTGGTCGCACTTGTATCGCCGGTTTTCGCTGTCGCGATCGCTTCGGTATCGCTTATAGGGTTTTTCGAGGCGACGGTAGGTACGTGACAAGCCGCGCTCGCGCAACACGCGTTCGATGCAATCTTCCGCGATGATTCCCTCAGAGTTGTAGCTCATCAGGATGTGGCGGCAGCGAGCGGCGTCGACCAGTTGCTCGAAGATCGTCTCGCAGTGGCGGCGACGCGACCAGTCGGACCGCTTGTTTCCGTCTTCCGGCAAGCCCGTCTTGCCCCGCAGCGTGGGCGTCTGCAGAAACCAGCCCTCCGCGATGATCTCGGGGATGTGGTAATAACCCACGTACTGGCGGGTATTGTAGGGCGGGTCCAGGTACAGGAGATCGAAAGGCTCAAGCCCGCTGACCAGCTCCAGAGCGTCACAGCGAAAGGCCCGGCAGGCCCGCCCGGTGCCCGTGGCCAAGCGCGGCGGGCGGAGGTGGAGCGGGCGCGTGGCATTGGGCTGCCAGCTCTTGACGTAAGCGGCGTAGACGCCGGTGGTGTTGGCGATGCGGTCGGCGGCTTCCAGGAGCGCTGCCAAAAGGATGAAGCGCTCATCGTCGTTGATCCTGCTGGCCGTCGTCCACTCGTGGATGCGACCGCGCAGCGCGTCGATGCGTGCCGCGTTTTCAGGAGTGAAGTAGCGGCGGTCGTGCTCCGCTCCAGCGGCTCCATCCGGGCTAAAGTGCTCGTAAATGAAGCCGGGCTCTCCCTCTCGGCTGTTGAGATGGTCGAGCACAGCGGCCAGCGGATCGCCATCGATCTCGACTACGCTCGCCAGACCTGCGAAGCGAGGCGGCTGGTCCACGACGACGTAGGCCCACTGGAGTGCGTGGCTGAATGCCATGATGTCGCCGGACGTGACGCTGAATCCGTGCGTCTTCAGGAACCGAGCGACGGATGCCGTGCCCGCAAAGGGGTCGCAGGCGGTGCTTCCCTTGATTCGGAGTTCCGCGAGGGCGTCGCGGATGAATGGGATCAGCTTCTGTTTGTTTCCTATGTATCTCACGTATCGGCCTGTGTGGGCTGTCTTGCCCGCGGCTATTGCGGCTCGGGGCGGCTGCGAGCCGAGGCAGCCTACAGCCCCTCCGCCGCCAGGTCCCGCGTCCCGCCGAGTGCAAACTAACATCAGGATCCGCCGTGCGGGGGGCGAGGGCGGGGCGGGGGGGCGGGGGCGGCCGCCGTTGCCGGCGAGGGTGCGCGCGGTCAAGTTCACAAGATGCCAGTGAGCGAGGCGATCTACGAGCTCGGCATGCGCACCGGGCGAGCGCTGCTCCCGCGAACGCCGTTCCTCCCCGAGAAGTTGCGGCGGGGGATCGACGGCCGGCGCGGGCTGCTGGGGCGTATCGATGCTTGGGCGCACGGCGAGCGCGGGGATGCTCCTCTCGTGTGGTTCCACGCGCCTTCGGTGGGAGAAGGATTGCAGACCGTTCCCGTCATCGAGGCGTTGAGGTCGCTCCGTCCAGACCTCACGGTGTTTTACACGTTCTTTTCGCCTTCAGCGCAGGGGCTCGCACGACAGCTTCCTGTAGACTACGCCGACTATATGCCTTTCGACGCTGCCGCAGACGTGTCAGCGGTGATCGACGTCGTGCGTCCCCAAGCGATCGTTTTCGGAAAGACCGACGTATGGCCGAATTGTGCCCGCCTCGCCGCCGAGCGGGGCGTACGACTGGCGCTAGTGAGCGCGACGCTGTCTCCGAGCTCGAGTCGGCGAGGGTGGTGGGCGCGCTCGTTCCTGTCGGGAGCTTATCGGAGGCTGGACGCGGTGGGGGCGATCTCGGAGGACGACGCCGTTCGGCTGAGTGAGCTCGGCGTCCCCGCAAAGCGCATCCAGGTAACCGGCGATGCCCGGTTCGACCAAGTGAAGGCGCGGGCTGACGGGATCGATCGTTCGGCGCCGCCGCTCGCCGTGCTGGCGGTTCACGACGGTGCGACGCTGGTGGCCGGCTCCACGTGGCCCGAAGGCGAGGGGCACCTCGTCCAGGCGCTCGCGCGGTTGGGTCAGGGTCATGCGCGCTTGCGTTCGATCATCGCCCCGCACGAGCCGACGCCTGTACGCTTGGCGGATCTCGAAGCGCGCTTGGCGGCGGAAGGGCTGAGCTCGGTGCGACTCTCGGAGTTGGAGCCGACCGCCGGGCACCCGGCGGTCGTCGTGATCGTGGATCGGGTCGGAGTGCTGGCGGAGATCTACGCGCTCGCGGACATCGCGTACGTCGGCGGCGGGTTCGGACCGAGGGGGTCGGGGGGGGGGGGGGGGCTCCATTCGGTCTTAGAGCCTGCGGCTTTGGGCGTGCCTGTGCTCTATGGGCCGCGGCACGCCAACGCCCGTGAGGCGGCGCAGCTGATCGAAAGAGGCGGGGCCCGGGAAGTGGCGGGCGCGGGAGATCTCGAACAGGCGTTGAGAGACTGGCTGGCGAATCGCGAAGCGAGGCAGGCGGCGGGAGCGGCGGCGGCGGCCTTCATAGAGGAGAATCTCGGCGCGGGTCGCCGCAACGCCGAGCTGGTGCTCGGATTGCTGGGAGTAGACTAGGCCGCGCTAGGCGCGTCGCCCACGAACTGTAGCTCGTATAGGCGGGCATAAAGCTCGCCGCGCTCGAGTAGCTCTTCATGCGTGCCGCTCTCCTGCACCTCACCGCCGTGGAGCACAAGGATCTTGCTGGCGTTCTGCACCGTGGAAAGCCGGTGGGCGATAACCAGGCTCGTGCGGCCGCGCATCAGCTCCTCGACTGCCTCCTGGATCCGGGCCTCTATCTCCGAGTCGACCGAGCTAGTGGCTTCGTCGAGCACCAGGACGCAGGGGTTGTAAGCCAAAGCGCGAGCGAACGAGAGGAGCTGGCGCTCCCCGACGCTGAGGCTGGCGCCTCTTTCGCCGAGCTCCTGCTCGTACCCGTCGGGCAGGCGCCGGACGAATCGGTCGGCGCCGACGCGCCGGGCCGCCTCGACGATGTCGTCGTCGGAGATCTCCTCGTTCCCCAAGCGTACGTTGTAGCGCGCGTTGCCGCTGAACAGATACACGTCCTGGAGGACGAGCCCGATGGCCGAGCGCAGCTCTCGCTGCGGGAACTCCCGGATGTCGATGTCATCCAGGAGGATGGTTCCCCTCTGTGGGTCGTAGAAGCGCATCAGCAGATTGATGATCGTGGTTTTGCCGGCGCCGGTGTGGCCGACGATGGCCAGGCGTTCTCCCGGCTCGACCTTAAGGGAGACGTCCTTCAAGACCCAGTCGGGCAGCCGCCCGTCATCGCGAAAGCCGGCTTTGTTGTAGGCGAACCAGACGTTACGGAACTCGATCCGTCCCCGAACCGGTGAGGGGAGTGGTCGCGTCGTTTCTCGGTCCGCCACGAGAGAATCGGTGTCGAGGAGCTTGAAGATCCGCTCCGAGCTGGCCATCGCCCCTTGCAAGACATTGTATTTTTCAGACAGATCCTGAATCGGCCGGTAGAAGCGACGGGCGTATTGCAAGAAGGCTGCGACGACGCCGACGGTAACTGTGCCGTCGAGCACGCGGAGCCCTCCGTACCAGATGATAAGGGCGAGGGCGATCGCGGACAGTATTTCTATCACTGGGAAGAAGAGGGCGTAGTAGGTGATCGAGCGCAGGTGCGCGTAGAGGTGGTCGAAGTTGATATTGTGGAACTTCTTAGCCTCGCGTTCTTCCTGCCCGAAGAGCTGGACGGTGGACATGCCGGTGATGCGTTCCTGCAGGAACGCGTTGATGCGGGCGAGCTTTACCCGAATGTCGCGGTAGGCGCGACGCACTTTCAAACGAAAGATCATCGCGACGATCCAGACCAGCGGCAGGACGGTGAAGGAGACGAGGGCCAGCTTCCAGTTCATCGCGAGCATGACTCCGACGATGAAGAGGAGCGTGAAGACGTCCCCGAAGATCGCGACTACGCCGGAGGTGAACATCTCGTTAAGCACCTCGACGTCGCTGGTCATTCGGGTCATGAGGCGGCCGACCGGGTTGCGGTCGAAGAAGCGGAGCGAGAGGCGCTGAAGGTGAGCGAAGATCTCGGTCCGCAGATCGTACATCACCTTCTGGCCGATCCACGTCGCGAGGAGCGTTTGGAGGTAGGAGAGTAGGAGGGCAACGGCGAGGGCTACGGCGTAAATTGTGGCGAGAACGGTGATGAGCCGCAGATCGCCGGCTGGGATGGCCTTGTCGATGGCGACGGCGGTGAGATAGGGGCCCACGAGCTCCAGCCCGGAGGCGAGGATGAGCATGATCACGGCGGCGACCACCTGCCAGCGGTACGGTCGCAGGTAGCGAAGCAGCCGTTTCATGAGGCGCGAGTCGTAGGCTTTGCCGAGCGCCTCTTCTTCGTGGAAGTCGACTTCTGGGCTCGTCTGCATAAACTTGTGATTACGAAGCTAGTCAGAAGGTGGAACGGTCGGAAGGGGTAATGAACGGTACCATAAGGATCCGAGGCGCCTCCCAGCACAATCTGAAGGGGATCGACCTCGATATCCCACATCGCACGTTCAGCGTGATCACGGGGCCCTCGGGGTCGGGCAAGTCATCATTAGTGTTCGATACGATCTTCGCCGAGGCGCAACGGCGATATGTCGAATCTCTCTCCACGTATGCGAAGCAGTTCCTCGATAGGATGGAGAAGCCGGACGTGGAGGCGGTGGACGGGATCAGTCCGGCGGTGGCGATCCAGCAGAAGAATCCCACGAAGACCAGCCGCTCGACCGTAGGAACGGCCACGGAGATCTACGATTATCTGAGACTGCTCTGGGCTCGCGTCGGCCGGACCCATTGCCCGGACTGCGAGCGCGAGGTTCGGCCCGATACCGTACAGACCGCGGTCGACCGGGTGCAAGCGCTGCCCAAAGGATCGCGCGTGATGATCGTGTTCCCATTGCCCGTCTCCTCCAAGGTGACCGATGAGCTCATCGTCGAGAACCTGCGAGCGCTAGGGTTCATCCGCGTGCTCGCTGATTCGGAGGAAGTCTATCTGGGAGATGCCTCGGGCTGTGCCGAGGGCGAGGCGCGAGGGTTGGCGGGAGCGGCTGAGCTGTTGGTCGTCGTGGATCGCCTCAAGGTCGGCGACGCGTCCGAGGCACGCCTCGCTGACTCGATGGGCATGGCTTTCGCTCAAGGCGAAGGTGAGGCTCTCGTGATCGCGCTGAACGGGCGGGGCGAGGGCGAGGGCGAGGGCGGGGGCGAGTCCGAGCGCCTGTTGTTCAGCGAGCGATTCCGCTGCCCAGATTGTGGGACGACGTTTCCGGATCCGAGTCCGTCGCTCTTCTCGTTCAACAGTCCGGTGGGCGCCTGCCCGACGTGCAACGGGTTCGGTGCAACGCTAGAGTTCGATCAGAACCTCATAATTCCGGATCCCGACCGCTCGCTGGCGCAAGGTGCAGTCGACCCGTGGGAGAAACCGCGCTACGGATCGCGGCGGCGCAAGCTGAGCAGCTTGGCGGCGGAGGAGGGCGTCTCGATGAACGCTCCGTGGCGAAAGCTCGCCAAGGAATTCCGGCACACCGTGATCCACGGACGCCGGGGCTTCGAAGGTGTGTTCAGACACCTCGAGAGTCTGAAGCGAAAACGATACAAGCAGTACATCCGGGTGTTCCTTCGCCAGTATCAAACCGCGCAGGTCTGCCCGTCGTGCCAGGGCATGCGACTGCGCCCCGAGGCTCTGAACGTGCGGATCGCGGGCCGCCGCATCGGCGAAGTCAGCGCGCTGCCGGTGGAGGAGCTGCGAAACTGGCTGGACGACATCCAGCTCAGCGATCACGATCGCGCCGTGGCCGAGCTCATCCTGAAGGAGCTGAGGGAGCGCGTCGCGTTCCTTGATGATGTGGGGCTCGGCTACCTGGCTCTGGATCGGCAGGCCCGGACGCTCTCCGGCGGGGAAGCGCAGCGCATCAACCTGGCCAACGCGCTGGGCAGCCGGCTAGTGGATACGATCTACGTGCTCGATGAGCCGTCGATAGGGCTACACCCGCAAGATACGGAAAAGCTCTATCGCCTCCTGGAACACTTGCGGGATCAGGGTAACACGGTCCTGGTGGTCGAGCACGACACCGCGGCGATCCGGCGGGCCGATCACGTCATCGAGCTGGGCCCGGGCAGCGGTGAGAAAGGGGGCGAGCTCGTTTATGCCGGCGGTCTACCGGGTTTGCTCGAGGCCGATACGCTGACGGGGCAGTACTTGTCGAACCGTCGCGAAGTCGCGCTGCCGGCCCGGCGGCGGCCCGTGGATGGACCGCGCCTCAGCCTTGAGGGAGCGAGCCTGCACAACGTCGATGGCGTAGACGTGACCATCCCGCTGGGAGCGCTCACGGTCGTCACCGGCGTTTCCGGGAGCGGCAAGTCGACACTCGTGCACGACATCCTCTACCGCGCGCTCGAGCGGAAATTGGCGGGCAAGACGACCGCCAAGCAGCATCTCGGAGAGCCCGTCGGGGCGTATCGCACGCTGAAGGGGAGTGGAGCGCTGGCCAAGGTCGTGTTGGTCGACCAGAGCCCCATCGGCCGGACTCCGCGCTCCAACCCGGTGACCTACTTGAAGGCGTACTCCGAGATCCGCCGCATCTTCGCTGAGCAGGCGGAGGCGCGGAGCCGGAAGTTGGGAGCGAGCCACTTCTCGTTCAACGTTCCGGGCGGTCGCTGTGAGGCATGTCAGGGCGCCGGCCACCTGGAAGTGGAGATGCTGTTTCTCGCTGATGTCTACGTGCCCTGCGACGTCTGCGGCGGCCGGCGCTTCAAGCCGGAGGTGCTGGAAGTGCGCTATCGGGGCCTCAACATCCAGCAGGTTCTGGGTTTGACGGTCGACGAGGCGATCCGCTTCTTCATCAAGCAGGATCGCCTCGGAGAGATGCTGTGGCAGCTGCAGCGCGTAGGGCTGGGGTATCTGCGGCTCGGGCAGCCGGCGACCACGCTCTCGGGCGGTGAAGCCCAGCGACTCAAGTTGGCCCGCGAGCTCGCGGCGGCCAGCCGCAAGGCGGGCCGCAAGTTGTATCTGCTCGATGAGCCGACCACCGGGCTTCACCTCCACGACATCGCCAAGCTCATCGATGTACTCGATCAGCTGATCCAGAGTGGTGGGACGGTCATAGTCATCGAGCACAATCTCGACGTGATCAAGCAGGCGGACTGGATCATCGACCTCGGACCGGATGCGGGGAGGAACGGCGGCCGGGTGGTGGCCATGGGACGGCCGGAAGAGGTCGCCGCGGTGGACGAATCGAGAACGGGCCGCTTTCTGCGCCACGTTCTGGATGGCGCGCTGCCCCAACCGGCCTAGCTCGCCCAGTGAACTCACGAGCTCGCAGCCTGTCGGTGCTATTTCCCTGCCGCGACGCGGCGGCGTACCTACCACAGGCGATACGCAGCCTCCAGGCGCAGACCTTCGCCGACTTCGAAGTCGTTGCCGTAGACGACGGCTCGGCCGATGGAAGCGGCGAGCTTCTGGAGCGCTGGGCGCGGATGGACGGGCGGGTGCGCCTCCTTCGCCTGGGACGATCGGGCTTGACGGAGGCTCTACGCGCTGGAGCCGAGCTATGTCACGGGGAGTACTTGGCGCGCTTCGACGCCGACGATGTCGCGCACCCACTGCGATTCGGCCGCCAGCTTCAGTTCATGAGAGGGCGACCCGACATCGCCGCGAGCGGGACGCACATCCGGTACTTTCCGGCCGAGGTCGTTGGCTGGGGAGCGCGGCGCTATGAGCGCTGGCTGAACGGTCTCTCAGAGCCGGAGCAATTGGCGCGGGACATCTTCGTTGAGTGTCCGATCGCCCACCCGACCTTGATGCTGCGGCGCTCCGTTTTCGAGGAGGTGGGAGGCTATCAATCCGAATCGTGGCCCGAGGACTACGATCTCATCCTGCGGCTGCACGCCGCGGGGGCGCGGTTGGCGAACGTGCCGCAAGTGCTGCACTTCTGGCGCGAGCGTTCCGATCGGGCATCGCGGACCGAGCTGCGTTACTCCGCTGACGCTTTTCGCCGCTGCAAAGTTCAATATCTCCGCGCCACTGATTTGAGGGGGCAGGGGCGGGGGCGGGGGCGGGGGCGGCGGGACTCCGTGGCGGTATGGGGGGCCGGCCGCGTCGGCAAAGACTTCGCGCGGGCGCTCAGTGATGTCGGCGTCACGGTTCGTGCGTTTTATGACATCGATCCCGACAAGATCGGCCAGCGGATTGACGATATCCCCGTTCGCGACGCCCGGCGTCTGGACGGCCGCGGGGGCGGGGACCCTTACATCCTTGTGGCCGTCGGGGCCTCCGGCGCCCGCGAGCTGATTCGCGGCCAGCTAACGGCGGCGGGCCGGCGCGAGCCTGAGGACTACCGTTGCGTGGCATAGAAACGGGCCCTCAATCGGGTTATTTTAGTAGGTCTGGAGAATAACTGGAGGATCTGGAGCGCGTGGCGCTCAGACCTTAGATTGGGGGTGCGGAGCAAACCCACATATCCCCCTTACTCTAAGGAAGGGTACCATGCGATACCTACCATTCTTCGGTATGGTGGTCGTGGCGCTAGCCGCGACCGCATGCGGCTCGTCGGTGTCTTTGCCGGCGGTGGAGCCTGACCAGGTGGCAATTTACCTGCCGGGCTCACCGACGCCGGCGGAGGATTACAAGATCCTGGCGAGGATCGACGAGAAGGGTCCCCAGAGCATCACCAATGAGGAGCTGATCGACAAGGCGAAGCAGAGAGCTGCGGATATGGGAGCCGATGCCCTCATCATCTCGACGATCCGGCTGACGACCGAGGGCCAGGCGCAGCTGAATCTCGATCAGCCGGTCGAGAAGTTTCTGGAGGGTATTGCGGTCTACTTCCCGAGCAAGCACCCGGAGCTGCTGGCGGAGAAGTGACTCGAAGTCGGTAGGCTCAGTAAGCGGGGCCCGGCCCCCACGGAGAACACCACAACCAGGACGGTTTGAGGTCATCGATGGCAGGGATCCAGTCTGAGGAGAACGTCGTAGCACGCTTCCTAGAAGACGAGATGCGCGAGTCGTTCATCGACTACTCGATGAGCGTCATCGTGCAGCGGGCCCTACCGGATGTACGGGATGGCCTCAAGCCTGTGCATCGGCGAGTGCTATACGCCATGCACGAGGTTGGACTGGCGCCCAACCGAGCGCACAAGAAGAGCGCGTTGGTTGTCGGTGAAGTTCTGGGGAAGTTCCACCCCCACGGTGATATGGCGGTCTACGATGCGCTGGTGCGCATGGTGCAGGACTTCTCGCTGCGCTATCCACTGATCAACGGTCAGGGGAACTTCGGCTCGATCGACGGCGACAGCGCCGCAGCGTACCGGTATACGGAGGTACGCCTGGGCCCGATCGCCGTCGAGCTGCTTGGGAACATAGACAAGGAGACTGTGGACTTCGTTCCGAACTTCGACGACCGGCTGCAGGAGCCGACGGTCCTGCCCGCGAAGTTCCCCAATCTTCTGGTCAACGGTTCCTCGGGCATCGCGGTGGGTATGGCTACGAACATACCTCCACACAACTTGCGCGAGGTGGTGAATGCGACCAAGCACCTGATCGATCATCCCGATGCCGATCCGAAGACGCTGATGAAGTTCGTCGAGGGCCCGGATTTCCCGACGGGCGGTGTGGCGCACGGGAAGAAGGGGATCGAGGAGGCTTACGTCACCGGGCGAGGCAGGATCGTGATGCGCGCGCGCGCCAAGATCGAAGAAGGTCGTGGCGGGGCGGAGCGCATCGTGATCACCGAGATCCCGTTCATGGTCAACAAGACCCGGCTGATCGAGCAGATCGCCGCGCTGGCGCGGGAGAGGCGCGTGGAGGGGATCTCGGATCTGCGCGATGAGAGCGATCGCGACGGGATGCGGATCGTCGTCGAGCTGAAGCGCGACGCGATCACGCAGGTTGTGCTGAACCGGCTGTACAAGCACACGCAGATGCAGTCGACATTCGGCGCGATCATGCTGGCGCTAGTCGACGGAGTGCCGAAGATCCTGAATCTGCAGGAGATGATCCAGCACTTCGTGGACCATCGTCACGAGATCGTAGTGCGGAGGAGCGAATTCGATCTCAAGAACGCGGAGGACCGCGAACACATACTGATCGGACTCAAGAAGGCCGTCGACAACATCGACAAGGTCGTCGAGCTGATCAAGAAGGCCAAAGACCCCAAGCAGGCAAGCCAGCGGCTGCGCAAGACGTTCCAGCTGAGCGAGACGCAGGCCGAGGCAATCCTCAACATGCGCCTTGCGCGACTCACGGGACTCGAGATCGAGAAGCTGGAGGCCGAGCTCAAGGAAGTGCGCGCCGCGATCAAGGAGCTAAAGGCGATCCTAGGCTCCAAGAAGCGACGAATGTCGATCATCAAGGAGGAGCTCGACGATATCGCCGAGAGGTATGGTGATGAGCGCCGCACCGAGATCGCAGGCGCCGTCGAGGAACTCTCGGACGAGGATCTGATCGCCGAGAAGGAGGTCGTGGTCACTGTTTCTCACGAAGGGTACATCAAACGACTCCCTTCGGAGACCTATCGAAAGCAGCGGCGGGGCGGTCGCGGCGTAGCGGGCATGGCGACCAAGGAGGAGGACTGGGTCGAGCACCTCTTCATTGCCTCCACCCACGACTACATCCTCATCTTGACGGGCCGCGGCCGGCTGCACTGGCTCAAGGTCCACAAGATCCCCGAAGCGAGCCGAACCGCGCGGGGCAAACCGATCGTAAATCTGGTCAAGATGGACAAGGACGACGGAATCGCCGCCCTGCTGCCGGTGCGTGAGTTCAGCGAGGATCGCTTTCTGTTCTTCGCCACCCAGCAAGGCCTGGTCAAAAAGACGAGGCTGTCCGCCTACAGCAACATTCGCTCCAGTGGCATCAGGGCGATCAACATCGTCGATAGTGACGAGTTGATCGAGGTCCATCTCACCGATGGAGACAACGCGGTCGTTCTGGCTACTCGGAACGGCAAGGCGATTCGGTTCAGCGAGGCCGACGTGCGGGAGATGGGCCGATCCACTCGAGGTGTCAAAGGCATACGGCTCGGACGCGGTGACCACGTGATTGGACTCGTCGTGGTGGCGCGCGACGAAACCGCCCTGCTCGTGGTCACCGAGAGAGGGATGGGGAAGCGAACCGAAATCGACGGGTACCGGATCCAGCGTCGCGGCGGCAAAGGGGTCATCAACGTGCGGCTCTCAGCCAAAACGGGCAAGGTCGTCGCTATAAAAGAGGTCCGGGATAAAGACGAGCTTGTTCTGGTGACTCGAAAGGGAATCGTCAACAGGCAGCCAGTGGCCGAGATCCGCGCGACGGGCCGAAATGCTCAGGGCGTGCGACTCGTCAACCTGGACGCCGGCGATCTTGTAGTCGATGTTACGCAAGTGCCCTTTGTAGCGCCGGAGGAGCTGGCCGAAGCGAAGTAGGCGGCTAGAGGCAGCCTCCAGACTTGACGTTCGGAAGTTACTGTCGCAGTTTGCGTGACTGGCCTAGAGGGTCAGTTGGTGAGCCCCCACTGTCCCCCCGCCCTTGTAACTTCCCTGATCGGTGGACGTTACGGAGTTCCCGGAAATAGAGAAGCTGGTCACCCTGGACGAGGTTCGGGCCGCTGCCGGCGTTCTACGCGGCGTGGCGCGGCGAACACCTCTCCTGATGGCCGGCGATACCTCTTTGAGCGGCGCGGGCGGGATGCGGCTCAAATGCGAGAACCTCCAGCGGGGAGGCGCATTCAAGCTACGGGGCGCCTACAATTTCATCTCTCGACTCCCCGACTCCGAACGGGCTCGGGGTGTGGTGACATACTCGTCGGGAAATCACGGTAAAGCGGTCGCGCTGGCCGCCAAGCTGCTCGGCGTACAGGCGGTGGTGGTGATCCCGGTGGACGCGCCGCGGATCAAGGCTGATGGGATCGAGCGGCTCGGCGCCGAGGTCGTGAAAGAGGGGACGACGTCGGTGGAGCGCCGGCGGCGCGCGGAAAAGATCGCGCGCACCCGCGGGGCGCCGATTGTGCCGCCGTTCGATCATCCGCTGATCGTCGCGGGCCAGGGGACGGTGGGTCTCGAGATCGGCGAAGAGTGGCCCGACGTCGAGCGGGTCGTGGTGCCGGTGGGTGGGGGCGGTTTGCTGGCCGGGATCGCAGCGTCTTTGAGCGTTCTGGCGCCGGGCGCCAGGGTGTACGGCGTCGAGCCGCGGGGCGCGGCCGCAATGCAGCGCTCGCTGAAGGCGGGCGAGCCGGTCAGCCTAGACTCGGTCGATACAGTGGCCGACGGCCTGAAGCCGGTACGACCGGGTGACTTGACCTTCGCGCACGCCCGCGAGCAGGTGGCGGACGTTGTGCTTGTGGACGACGAGGATATTCTGAGAGGTGTGGCGTGGCTCGCGGAGGAGTTCAGGATGGTCGTCGAGCCGAGCGGAGGGGCCACCGTGGGCGCGCTGCTGGCTGGAGCGTTGCCGGACCCGGATGCGCCGACGGTGGTGGTCATCTCGGGCGGGAACGTAGACCCGGGGAACTGGACGGAATGGGTTTCGGAGTACGGAATGCGAGAAGCCGGTAAGGCATGAGCGCGAACGAGGGGTACATCCTCACCTGCCGTGCCAGCGCTCAGGCGTTGGGAGGCTTGGAGGAGTCGCTGTCCGAGGCGGGCTACACCGTCCGAGGCGTCGAAAAGGGCGCGGAGGTCGTCAGTCATGTCACGGGCCAGGAACCCGATCTGGTCGTGATCGACGATTCGGTGAGCGACGCGGAGCCGCTGGAGATCATCAAGGAACTCCGCCACCGTCCGGGCTCGCGCTACATACCGCTGGTCCTCATCTCTTCCGAGAGCCCGGGGGAAACCGCGGCGAAAGCGATCCAGGCGGGCGCGTCGGATTACATACGGAAGCCTTTCGACCTCGATGAGGCGCTGGCGCGCATCCACGCACACGTGGCCCGCGGTCGCCTCATCAGGGAGGCGAAGCGCGAAGCGGACACGCGGGGGATCGTGCTCGATGTAGTTCGGGATGTTACCGCGAGCCTCTCGAGCACGGAGATCTTCCACATCCTGGTACGCCGAGTCTCGCGCGTGTTTCAGATCCGCCGCTGCTCGATGATACTGGTGAACGAATCCGGCGACCGGGGGACCGTCGTTGCAGCCCACGATGATCCGAGCATCAACGCGCTGAGCATCGATCTCGGTCGCTATCCGGAGATCCGGCAGGCGACCGAGACGGGTGCGCCGGTACTGGTGAAGAACTTGAAAGGGTCGGCGCTGTTCGAGCAGATTCGGCCGTTATGGGAGACGGAGAAGATCGCAGTCGACGTTCAATCGATCGTTGCCGTGCCGTTCAGCTTCGACAAAGGGCGCTCTGGCGTCTTTTTCCTGCGCTCGAGCCCGGATGAACCGTCGCTCGATGAGGCAGCCGTCAAGCTCGCTTCTGATATCGTTCAGGGTGCGGTGAGGGCGCTCAACACGGCGGCGACGTTCGAGAATGTGCTCTCGCACCAGGAACAGCTCGAGTTGATGGCCAAGACCGACGAGTTGACCGGCTGCCTCTCGCGCCGCTTCCTGATGGAGAAGCTGGAAAACGAATTGGAACGTGCAGCACGCTACGAGCGACTGCTCGGGCTGGTGATGTTCGATATCGATGACTTCAAGAGCTTGAACGACACACACGGCCACACGACGGGGGACGCAGCGCTGCGCGCGGTGGGCGAAGTGCTGCGGCGGTCCCTGCGAACCGCGGACTTCGTTGGTCGTTACGGCGGGGACGAGTTCGTGCTGGTCTTGCCCGAGACAAGCGCTGCAGGTACGCACCGGCTGGCGGAGCGAATTCGAAACGGAATAAGCAGGCGGCTGTGGGAGCTGCGGGGCGGCAAGATGCGCCTAACTATTAGCGGCGGCGTCGCCGGTTTCCCAGAGGTCGGGATTGTCACCCCGGAGGACTTGATCGACCGGGCTGACCAGGCGCTCTACGAAGCCAAGGCTGCTGGGAGAAACAAAGTGTTCCGTCGACGGAGCGACGGCCGGACGGTGACGGCTGAGTCGCTGCCTGACACCGAGTCGGATGCGACGGATATGGAGATCGATCGCTAGCAACAGGACGCTCAGCGCCGTGCCCGGGCTGGCGGTGGGTCACGCCAGCGACCCCGAGGCAGCCACCGGTTGCACTGTGGTCCTGGGTCCGTTCAGAGCCGCCGTCGACATCCGCGGCCTGGCGAGCGGAACCCGCCAGCTGGACTCACTCTCTCCATCACATCTCACACCCAACGTAGATGCTCTTCTGTTGACCGGAGGGTCGGCGTACGGCCTCGCGGCGGCTGACGGCGTTGCGCGCTGGTTGGAGGAGCGAGGCCGGGGCTTCGCGACGCCCGCGGGCCCGGTGGCGATCGTTCCGACGGCGGTGGTCTACGATCTGACGACTGGCCGCGCCGATCGACGCCCCGACGCCGCCATGGGCCGAGCTGCGTGTGAAACCGCCAGCCGAACCCCGGTCCGTGAGGGTCGGGTAGGAGTCGGGAGCGGCGCGACCGTGGGCAAGCTTCGGGGTGCGAGCAGCGCCATGCCGGGGGGTGTGGGCTGCTGGGCGGTGAGCTGTGGAGACCATCTCGTCGCCGCGCTCGTCGTGGTAAACGCGTTCGGCGATGTGCTGAGTGCCGACGGCGAGATCATCGCTGGCGCTCGAGGGGAGGATGGGGAGTTCATCGACACGCAGGCCTACCTGCGAGAGCACGATCCGCCGCCGAGATTCGCCGAGGAGGCCGGAGCCAACACAACCCTCGCCGTCGTTGCCACGGACTGGCCCCTCGATCGCACGGGGCTTCAGGCTGTGGCGCGCCAGGCGATGAACGCGATCGTGCGGCGTACAGCGCCCGCCAACACCCAGTTCGACGGGGACATCGTGTTCGCGGTCTCGACCGGGGAGCCCCAGGTGGCTAGGGGGCCCTCGGAGACGCTGAGGTTAGGGCTGTGTGCGGAGTGGGCCCTGGAGGAGGCCGTGGAGCGCGCGGTGACGGGGCGCTAGCTGGCGAAGGGCCCAGGCCGGCACCAGATTAGGGCGTCGGGGTAATTCTGGGGCGACGAAGCAAGAAGATGAGGAGGATGCTTGGACAAAGCCGCAGTCGACCCGGATAGTACGAGGTCGAGCGTCAGTTCGGGCGGGGGTAACGGACGCCCGGCCCGAGAGGTCGGCGTGTTGGTTCTTTTCGACGTAGACGGGACGCTGCTTCTGTCCGGGGGCGCAGGTCGATCTGCCTTGAAAACCGCTCTCGAGGCCGTCTATTCGGCCGCGGGTCCCGTGGAGAGTTACGACTTCCACGGTAAGACCGATCCCCAGATCGTGGTTGAGCTGTTGAGCGCGATCGGGCGGAATCCTGCCGATATCCGCGAACGCCTGCCCACGCTGTGGCCGGTCTATCTGGCAGCGCTCAAGGAGGAGCTGGGGCGGCGCGTCCGTGAGGGTCTGGCGATGGCGCTACCGGGGGTCGGCGATCTGCTGGCGGGGCTGGAGGGTACTCGCGGGGTGTCGCTCGGCCTGCTGACCGGCAACATAGCGCCGGCGGCCGAGCTGAAGCTTGCTGCAGCGGGCGTCGAAGCGCGCTTCGAGTTCGGCGGTTACGGATCGGACTCGGAATCGCGCAACGAGATCGCGCGTATCGCGGTGGAGCGGGCGCGGGCGCTCGATGGCCGGTGGGGCGAAGCTCACACGGTGGTGATCGGCGATACTCCTAGGGATGTCGAAGCGGCGCGGGCGATCAGCGCCCGGGCGGTGATGGTGGCCACGGGGCGGCATTCGACGGGCGATCTGGCAGCGGCCGGAGCGGATGTGGTCTTCGAAGACTTCAGAGAAACGGAAGCGGTCTTGAGCTGTCTGTTAGGCGGCAACGGGAGCGCTCCGGGCGCCGGGGCGTCCGGCGGCGAGGGGCCCGGGGCATGAGCTTCGAGGGGATCTTCGACGTCGTGATCGAGGGCGCGGGCACGGAGCGCGGCGCGAAAGTGCTCACGGCTCCCGAGGGGTTCTACGTCAACCATCACGAGATTCCTTACCCGACCCTGCTCGGCGTGGCCTTGCGGGGTTCCATCCTGCTGGTGGTTGGGACGCAAGCGGCGATGGCGCTGCGAGGCTCGCGCGACGGGCTGGCCACGCTGGCGGCCGAGCTGAGAGGCCATGCGGACCTGAACCACCTCGCTCTGCAGGACCGCGAGTCGTTAGAGGGCGAGCGCGTCGTGTTCGCCACACCCGTAGCGGTATCGGGGCTGGTGGATATGGAGCGCATTAAGGGAATGCCCCTGGTCGTGGTGACCGACTCGGCGCTCCACGTTCTGGAGCGCGGGGGTCGCCAGTACCGCCTCGCCTGGGACGTCTTCAACAAGGTCGATGTCGCGAAAGCGAAGTTCGGGCAGGTCCTGCGCGTTGGAGCTGGGACCACCAAACTGGAGTTGCTCTATCTCACCGATGCTCAGGTCCAGACGATCCGCGGAATGGCCGCGAGGCACTCCGGGACGCTGCTCGGGGTTTCCGAGTCGGCGCAGGCCGCCGCACGTGCCGCAGAGGCCCCGGCTTCGCCTAGAGTCGAAACTGCCAGCGATACCAGCAAAACCGCCGTGGGGGTGCAGGGGGTGCAGGGGGTGCAGGGGTTGGGAGAGGTCGGGGACTTGGCTCGCCGCTTCCTCGTGCCGGAGTTCGAGCTGTCGCTGGGAGCCACGGGAAGCGGCTCCGATCGCCCACTCGGGGCGAAGGTCGAGAGGCTTCAGCTGTCCCCGGTTCTTCCGGTTGGTTTCCTGGAGGAACACCTGCGGGAGCTGAGAACCGTCTACGAGGGAGCGCTCGTCAAGCGCAAGAGGGAAGCGGCTGCGTCGACGGAACTGGCGGCGGCGGCGGCGGCTCTGGACGGCCGGTCGCTCCTGGAGGACGTGCGGGAGAACGTGAGGGTGGTGACTGAGGCGACTTTGCGCGCCTACGAAAGACAGGCGCGGCGTATCGCTGCCAACCGACGCATTCCGTGGCGTAAAGCGCGCAAGAAGCACATGCTGGGCCAGCGAGAAACCGGGGGACTGCAGAACCGGCTGGCCCGTGGGATCACGGGTCTGGAAAAAGCGTCAGACAGCGTGAGCGCGTCGGCGGAGGCCGTTCAGGCGGCCGCGGAGGCCGGTGGCCCGGAGCTGACGCAAGCTTACGAGGGGTGGCACGCTAGCCTGCGCGAGCTGGATCAGGCCTATGCGGTCGGCTGGACGGAGTTGAGCCGCGAGGTGATCGCGGTATGGCAGGACACGTTTCTGCCCAAGTTGACGCGCCTGGGCGGTGAACGGCGCAGTTTGCTGCCTCGGCCCGTCAGAGCGGCGATGCTATTCTTCTTCTTTCTTTTTGTGGCCTTCGTCGTCTACCTCATCGTTACGGGGCAACTTTCGAACTTTATCGAGTTCCAGTAGTAGGAGTAGAACTGCCGCGAAATTCCCGGGTCTTCTTAGAGGTTGGAGGCAGCATACCATAATGGCGAGCTCACAGTCGAAGTTTTACGGTACGCTTGGGATCATCGCCCTGGCAGGGGTCGCGCTGATCGGGTATGTGGCTACGCGCGAAACCCCCGAGGCGACACTGGCGACCGCCGGGCCCCCGGGGGCTCCGCTAGCGATCGGCGAGCTCATCCCGTTGGATGTCGGCGTCACTAAGGGGTCTGAGGATGCTCCGGTCACCGTCGAGGAGTACGCCGATTATCAGTGTCCGTACTGCGGCATGGTGGCGCGTTTGACGGTCCCGACCCTAGTGGAGCGCTACGTCGACACGGGGAAAGTCCGTTATGTTTTTCTCGACTTCCCAGTCCACCCGGGCGACAAGTCGTACTTGGCTGCGGAGGCAGCTCGCTGCGCGGGCGATCAGGACGCCTACTGGGCGATGCACGATATGCTGTTCGGTCGGATTTCCGAGTGGTCGAGCCGGCGGGACCCTCGCCGGAAGTTCCGCGACTACGCGGAGGCAATCGGGCTTGATGGGGGCGCGCTTAAGGACTGCGTCAACTCCCGCAAGTATCGCGATGTGGTTCTGACCAATCGAACTCGGGGGGAGCAGCAAGCCGTGAACAGCACCCCCACGTTCTTCATCAACGGCCAGCGAGTGACGGGTGCCGTTGGCTTCGATCAGCTGGCGGAAGTAATCGAGGAAGAGTTGTCGAAGTCGCCGTGAATCGACGACATGCGGTAGCGGTTCTGGCGCTCCTCGGCTCGTTGGACGCGGCGTATCTGCTGCTGCACAAGTTGGGGTATATCGGCAGCCTGGTTTGCACGGTTGGCAGCGACAGCTGCAACGTCGTGAACACGTCGAGCTACTCCGCGATCTTTGGCATCCCGGTGGCTGGGATCGGGTTGCTGGGCTACGTCGTGATCCTCGCCTTGGCTGTCGTCGGTTCGGAGCCGAGCAGGCTGGCCGATGTCCGGGTGGACCTGCTGTTAGCCGTCCTGTCGGGTGGCGGAGTCGCGTTCTCCCTCTACCTTACCTACGCCTCTTTCTTTCACATAGGTACAGCCTGCCCCTGGTGTCTACTGTCTCTAACGCTGATCGTGGGCATCTTCGCGATCTCGCTCTGGGGAGTCCTCTTCAAAGGAGCGAGCGGGTCGGAAAGGGAAAGGGAGGAAAGGGAGGAAAGTGGGTCGAGCGCCGTGAGCGCCTGAGGTATTTCAATCTCGCCTAACAAAGAGGGTAGGGCCCTGGGGGTCCTACCCTCTGCGCTTTTTTGTTTCGACTCTGGTTCAGTGCATGCTCCAGAACCCCTCGAGAGCCATACCGTCTGGAGATTGACGCAGCTTCTCGAACGCGCGGTTCCGGATTTGGCGGATCCTCTCGCGGGTTACCCCTAGCAAGGAGCCGATCTCCTCTAGAGTCATCTCCTCGCCATCGTCAAGGCCATAGTACAGCACCAGGATCTTTCGCTCACGCTCCGTCAGGTACTTCGCGAACATCTGCTGGAGGAAGTTCCGGCGCGCCTGAGACTCGACATCCTCCTGGATGTCTGCCGTCTCCATTCCGGAGAACCGCTCTCCGAACGAGGCGCTATCTCGATCGGTGCGGTCGAGTGGTGCGTCCAGGCTGAGCTCCGCAGAGGCCACGCGGCGCAAAGCTCTGATCGTATCCACCGGCTCGCCCATTCGATTCGCGATCTCGCGATCCGTCGGCGAGCGGCCGAGCTGCTGCGTCAACGCCGTCTCGGTCCGCGAAAGCTTCACGAGGTTCGAGTTCTGGTTCAGCGGAATGCGCACCGACCGCGTCTGCTCGGCCAAAGCCTGTAGCACCGTCTGGCGGATCCACCACACCGCGTACGAGATGAACTTCACCCCTTTGTCGGGGTCGAATTTCTTCACCGCCTTGAGGAGGCCCTCGTTACCGATGCACACGAGCTCCGCCAAATTCAGCCCGCGGCCCTGATACTTCTTAACGTAGGAAATGACGAACCGCAGGTTCGCGGTCACCAGCCGTTCCGCGGCCTCCCGGTTGCCAGCCCGCGCCCTACGGGCGATCTGCCGCTCGGTCGCAGCGTCCTCAATGAGTGGATACTTCTCGACGTCGTGGAGGTACTGATCGAAGGAGTCTAGGGCTTTGGAACCGAAGAACATACGCACTCTGATCTATGGCAGCTCAGAATCTCGGACAAAAAAAGCGCGAGCCGCCCAAGCGGTCTCGCTGTGGCTGCACTATCTCACTCGAGTCTCAGGCGCCTCGCCAGCGAGCCTGGTCCGGCAGACTGCAGAAACGGATGATCTCAAGCTGATGGTAGCCAAGACCGCATAGTATAACACGGGTTTCGCCGCCTGTAAAGGTAACGAGGCTGAAAACCGCACCGTTGCTGGGACTACGTTTGTTTCTACCCCTCATCCGCGCCAGGAGTTTCCTTTCTCTCGTATCGCTCCTTACCCTCGATCGCTGCCAAAATGACCGCGCTCGGGGGTGCCTCGGGGCCGACGCACAGCGCGTACGGCGTCGCAGCCTCGATTTCGAGTAGCTCGAGTAGCAGCTCGCCGTTTGCTCGGCCGACTCCCGGGTCCAGCTGCCGGACGTGAGGCCGAAAGAGGCGCCGGCGGGCGAAGAGAGGCGGGGCCTGGGGTGTGATGACGAGGCGGCCTCTTTGGAAGAGCCAATGGGGACCCAGGCGGGCCAGGGTGATCCGGGCGGAGCGCACCGCCCCGAGGCGGCGGCCAAGGTGCGCTTCGATGGCTTGGCGCACGGAGCTCGGCAAACGGTCGGCTCCCGTCTCCCAGCGCGTGCGGGTACGCCCCGGCTGGGCCAGCGCCGCGAACCCGGCGCGGAGCGCGGAGTAAGCGAGCACTCCAAGTCGCGGGGCCCAGGGGAGCGGGATTAGGATCAGTAGCCCGGCGATCACGGCGGCGGCTTCCGGATAGACGAAGGCCAAGATCCCCAGAGCGGCGGCGAGGAACGTCTGAAGCGCCGTGATGATCCATGGGTGGGGTGAGGGAGCGGGGGTTCGGGCGGCGACCCGCAAGGCGAGGACGGTGAGCTGCACGAGGAGCGCGATCACGAAAGCAGCCAGCGCGCCACCCCATTGCACGCTGCGGGGGAGGCTGTCGAGGCCCACTGAGGCCAGGAGGCTCGCAGCCAGGGGGCGCGCCAGGGTGTGTAGGAGCGTCCAGGCAAGGTCGGTGAGCCTGGTGCTGGAAGCTAGCCACTCGAAGGCGAGGAGGCCCAGGAGGCTACCCCAGACGGCCGGCGTGGCGAGTCCGGCGAGCGATGCAGGTAGAGCGACCAGACCGAAATAGGCCGCCATTCCGGGCGCGGCGAGCCCTGCGTAGAGCGTCAGGCCGAGGGCGGCGGAGAGGGCAAAGAAGCTGAGGAAAATTGTTATCAAGAGCGCGCTCTAGCGATTCTAGTGCCCAGTGCGGCCAGCGTCGATGGCCTCGAGGATGCGTGCCCTCAAGTCCTCGTAGGACCCGAGCTCGGCAAGGGACTGGCCGTTGAGCACAACGGTCGGCGTCCCCGTCGCGCCGGCGCTCACGGCTTCCAACCAGTTCGCCTCGACGGCCTCCAGCGCCGCCTTCGACTCGAAGCAGCGGGCGAACTCGCCTTTTTCCAGCCCGAGGTTCTCGGCATAAACGACCCAGAGTGAGCTGGGGACCGTTTCACCCCTCCATTCAGGCTGCCTCACGAAGAGGTAGTCGTGGTAGGCCCAGAACAGCCCGGCTTCGCCGGCGCACTGGGCGGCCTTGGCAGCGGCGGCGGCGTTCGGGTGAATCGTGGTGAGCGGGAAATAAACGTAGCGCAATCGCAAGAATCCTGTCCCGATGAACTCGGCGACGAGAGCGGGTGTGACGGCGAGGGCGAAGTTTCGGCAAGCGGGGCACTCGAAATCGGAATAGACGGTCATCTCGACCGGCGCCTCGGCCGCGCCCAGCAGTTTGAAGTCCTCCTGTGCGTTCGTGGCGCCGCCGAACCCAACGAGGAGCGCCAGGGCGCCGAGGCTGGACCGCAGGGTGCTCTGCATATTCACATTCGACAAGCTATTCTTTCGCTGCGGGGCCGGTGAGACGCGTCGGTTTCATTCGTCGAGAGCGCCGCCGGCGGCAAGAATGCTTCGTACTCGGGCCAGATCGATTCCCCGGATGCGGGCCGGCGGCCAGCGTCCCGCTTTTGCCTCGCCGAGAACGCGCTCCAGCTCTTGGGACGCCCGCCGGGCCGCGGGAGCCTCGATCCAGCAGCGCTTCACGGCTTCGTCGAACTCTTCACGGTCGAGAACTTCGAGGTGGCCATCACTTCCTAGCCAGAGATCGAGGCACAAGTCGTGAAGCTCCCAGGTTGAGGCTTCCAGTCGGGCTGGCGCGATGAAGTTTGTGTAGTACCCGGTGAAGGTCCCGTCGTTCAGATGAAATAATCCCAAATCGTACCACTCGCCCGGAAGTACGAACCAGACTATGGGCGCGCCCTGCTCCAGAACGGTGCGTTCGCCGACGCGCACTGGGACGTCAGAGGGGTAATCATCAGCGAGCGTGATCTTGAGGTCGGGCTCATCGACTACGAGCTCTTGAACATAGACCTGGAGCCGGCCGGGCGGGCGCAGGTAATGGATCTCGATGAGTCCGCCCGCCAGGTCGGCGGCGGGTTCATGCTCGCGATTGCGCTCGGATCGATTCACTTCTGCGGCGAGAAGAAGGCCGAACGCTGGAGCAAGCCCGGGGCGGGCTCGAAGCGCGGGCCGTACCGTTCGGCGAGTTGTCGCAGGCGCCGGGTGATTTTGTCCAGGCCGAGCGAGTCGGCGTATCTGAGGAGACCGCCGAGGAAAGGCGGAAAGCCGGCGCCCATGATCATCGCGACGTCTATATCTTCGGGGCCGGCTACGACCTGATCGTCGAGGGTGCGAGCTGCCTCGTTGATCATTCCGAAGATCATGCGTGTCTGGGCGACGTCCTTAGCTGGGGCGAGCGGGGGGCGCGGGGGCGCCGAACCGGAAGCGGCTTGGCGCAAGACGGCGCTGATCTCTTCGTTCAAGCCGCTGCGACGCCCGTCCTCGTAGACATAGAAGCCGCGCCCGCCTTTCTTGCCCGTGACGCCGGTCGCCAGGATTTTCGCCATCACGGGAGCGGGCTTGAACCGCTCGCCCAGATCGACCTCCAACGTTTGGCTGACCATGGCGATCACATCGAGGCCGATTTCGTCGAGTAGGCGCAGGGGGCCCATCGGCATGCCGAAGGCTTTCATGACTTCATCGATGCTCCGGACTTCCATGCCTTCCTGGAGCAGGTGCCCGGCCTCGGTGAGGTACGCTGCTAGGATGCGGTTGACCACGAAACCCGGCGAGTCGTGGACGATGATGGGCGTCTTCCCGAGGTGGAGGGCGAGCTCGAAGGCTGTGGCGAGAGTCGCGTCGGACGTCTGTTTGCCACGGACGATCTCGACCAGGGGCATCACGTGCGGTGGATTGAAGAAGTGGATTCCGCAGACGCGATCGGGGTGCTCGAGGTCGCTTTGAAGTTTGGAGATCGAGAGGGCGGACGTGTTGCTCGCGATGAGGGACGTAGATGGCATCTCGGCCTCCAGCGCAGCGAAGACCTCACGCTTGACATCCATCCGCTCGATGGCTGCTTCGACCACGGCGTCGATCGAGCTGAAGCTATCGTACTTCGTGGCTCCTTTCAGACACTGCTTGCGCTCCTCGAGCGTCTCCGGGCTCCAACCCGCCCGCTCACCCGCCTTATCCAGGAGCTCCCTCGCGCGATGGATGCCGGCGCGCACACGCTCCTCGTCGATGTCGACGACCAGAACGGGTAGCGCCTGATAGGCGAACAGCTCGGCGATCCCCGCACCCATGACGCCCGCACCGATGACGGCGGCGCGCTCGATCGCGCGTGGCTCGGCGCTGGGCCGCCGCTTGCGCGCACCCTCCGTGAGCAGAAAGACGTTGATGAGGTTGCGGGACTCCGGCGTCACGGCGAGCTGTCCGAACGCGCTCGCCTCCTCTGCGTACGCCCGCGCGGGTGATTGCCCGACTCCTCTCACGGTGACTTTGACCGCCTTGGGCAGAGCCGGGTAGTGGCCCTTCGTACGAGCATAGACCGATTTGAGCGAGATGCGCCGTACCAGCCAACGCGAGGGGGCGGACTCTTCGAGCAGCCGGGCCCAAAACGAGCGCTTCCGGCGTGAAAGCGGCTTCGCCCCGCGGGCGAGGTCGGCGGCGAGGGAGTCCACCTCCGAATCGAAGCGGTCGGCGGGGAGAACGGCGTCCACGAGGCCCATTTTCAGGGCCGGCTGCACCCGGATCTGCTTGCCGGCGAGGATCAGCTCGAGGGCGCGCCGCAGACCGATGAGACGTGGAAGCCGCACGGTGCCTCCTAGGCCGGGGAGGATGCCCAGACGCGTCTCGGGAAGCCCGAGGCGGGTTTTGGAGTTGTTGCTGGCGACGCGGTAATCACAGGCCAGCGCGAGCTCCAACCCGCCGCCAAGACAGGAGCCGTCGATCGCCGCGAGCGTGGGGAACGGCAGTCTCTCCAGTCGCCCGAAGATGTCCTGTCCCAGGCTGGAGATGCGGGTCGCGGATTCGGCATCGGAGAGCTCGGCCAGCTCGTTTATGTCGGCGCCGGCGATGAAATTGTCTTGCTTCGCGCTCCTCACGACGAGCGCCTGCACGGCGTTTGCCGCGTGCGCCGCCTCGAGTTCGCCGAGTGTGGCGTCGAGGCTGCGCATAGTCGCGGAGGTGAGCAGGTTTACCTTGGAGTCTGGGCGGTCGAAGATCAGCGACGCGACGTCATCGCGAACGACGAGGCGGAGTCCCTGCTCCGCCTCGTCACCAGCCGCGCTCGCCCCTGTCATGCTGGGCTAGAAGACCAAGCGGGATTCTGCGTTGGACTTGTCTATGGTGATCGTGTCGGTCGTGCCGCCCGTCACGTCGATGGGCACGTTCCAATAGAGCTCCTCGAAGGGGAGCTCCGCGCGAGTGTGAATCCACCAGCGACCCTTAGGGACCGCGAACTGGGCGGCGCCGCCGCCGTCAGTGGTGTCCCAGATCTCCTCTCGACCGCTGGCCTCGAGCAGGCTGTCGATGACCTCGCCGAATCCTTCGAATACGACATCTTCCCAGGTCGTGAGCACGGCGTTGAACGAGTCGGCGCGAGCCGTGTACTGACCCTGCAGCTCCGTGAACTGCTCGAAGTAACGATCCTTGTCACGGCGCAGGCGCCGCTCCTGACCATCGAGGTTGTCGAACCTGCCGTATGCCGCGAAGTACTCGTTGCTCGACTGGTTCATCCGCTCCATGCGTTCGGAGAGGCTTCTGAGCTCCGAGTACGTATTGTTCCACGCCGCCTCCGCATCGCGCCATCGATCTTGAGCGACGGCAATGGAGTCCCTGATCTCCAATAGGTCGGCCGGAGGCTCGGGTTCGGAGCGCTCTGCGGCGGCGATCATATCCGCGAAGACGGCGTCACGGTCGTAAGGCAAGAGCCTCACGGTCAGCTGGGCGTGCGCCACGGCATCGCCGTCGCCGCTAGAGACAGCGAGCACAGTCACCTGGGAGGTGCGGTTGCAGGCGCCTAGAGTAGTCGCCGCAACGAGGCCAAGGACCCAACGCTTGTTCATTGAGCTCTCCGGACGTAAGGTTGTGCTGCCATTTGAACCGCAATAACGTAGAAGAGATGTGGGAACTTTTCAAGCGCCGTCAATTCGCCGGGGCGTAATCCTACTTGCCTGCGCGCTGCTCGCTGGGTGCGGCTACGGCCGCATCCAGGAACTGGACGACAGGGCTCAGGCGGCTCGCTCTGACATAGAGGTCCAGCTGCAACGCACGGTCGACCTCGTCCCGAACCTGATCGAGATCGTACAGACCTACGTGGCGCTGGATGCGGTCCTGATACAGGCGCTCGCAGATGGCCGGGCGCGGTTGGCGAGCGCGGTTCGGTCGGACGATCTGCGCCGCATGGAGGAGGGTGCTGCTGACCTATCGGGCGCCATCCGCCGCCTGCTAGCGGCCGCGGAACGCAATTCCGCCCTGCACTCGGATCCGGTCTTCCAGCTGATTCAGGCACAGCTGGACGAAACCGAGAACGAGATCGACGCGGCTTGCCGCGACTACAATGTGGCCGTCGAGGAGTACAACGCCTATATCAACGGCTTTCCTCAGTCAGTGACGGCCAAAGTCATCGGCGCCCAACGCCGCGAGTCCTTCAGGGTGACGATGCCGAGCAACGCCAGCTCGGCGGAGGGTGGCTAGCGCGTCCTATTAGGAGAACAGACGTTTCAGCAGCTCCAATCCAAGCAGGACAATCAGCGGCGAGAAGTCGATCCCGCTCGATACGGGCAGAAGCTTGCGTACCGGCTCGAGCACCGGGTCGGTCAGGCGTCTCAACAGCTCGACGACGGGGTGCGTCGAGTAAGGCGAGACGAACCAGGACAGCACGGCGCGCAGGAGGATCAACCCCTCGTAGAGAGTGATGAGTGCTACAAGTGTACGTGCAATTCCCACAGGGCTCTTCGTCCCATCAGCATGGTGGAGGTTTTGCGCTCGGCTACACTACGGCGCTCGGGAAGGATGGGTTTCAGGGGGCCTCGAACTGGGCACAAAAAAAAACGGGCTTGAACCCGCCGACGACTGGTATCCGAGCCCCGTGAGCGCTACTCGACGATGACTTTCTCCAG
This sequence comes from Candidatus Indicimonas acetifermentans, assembly GCA_947581815.1. Lineage (GTDB taxonomy): Bacteria > Gemmatimonadota > Gemmatimonadetes > Palauibacterales > KS3-K002 > Indicimonas > Indicimonas acetifermentans. Next base: position 30,869 of record CANPVX010000004.1, read on the forward strand.
TCTGTAGTTGGAGGGATCGACCGCGCGGCCGTTCAGTCGCACCTCGTAGTGGACGTGAGGTCCACGGGCCAGCCCGGTGCTGCCCACGGCGGCAAGCACATCACCGCGGCGCACCTCATCACCCACGCGAACTTTCAGGCTCTTCTGGTTGTGGGCGTAGCGCGTTTTCATTCCGCCGCCGTGATTGATCTCGACCGTGTAGCCGAAGCCCGGCCTCCAACCGGCATACGTCACTACGCCATCGGCGGTGGCCATGACGGGCGTGCCGGAGGGCGCCGAGATATCGATTCCTTCATGCGGGCGACGAACGTTGAGGAGAGGATGCCAGCGGCTGCGGCTGAAGCTGGAGCTGAGCCAGCCCCGAACCGGATCGATGGAAGGGAGATTCGTGAGCTCGTCGCGACGCGTTTCCATCGCCCGCGTCGCCTCTTCTAGACTGACGCCCAGAAGGTTGGCCTGCCGAAGCAGGCGGTTGAGGTCCGTCGATGCGTCGAAGACTTCTTCGCTCAGGGCCGGGTTGATGCCGAAGAGCGGCTGGCTCTCCAACGAGCTGCTGCCCGGGCCACCGATACCCACCTGTCGCACCTCGCTGTCGATATCGGGAATCCCTGCCAGAAGCCTGTAGCGCCGATCGCGCTCCGACATCGCAGCCAGCGATTGTGTGAGTTGGTCGACCGTCTGCTCCATCTCATCTAGGCTGGCAACCAGCTCGACGTTCTCGGCCTTGAGAAGTTCGGCTTTAACAAGATCTCCCAGTTTCAGCAGTAGGGCGCCTGACGCGAGAACGATAAACAGCAAAACAGCGGCGACGCTGCCCGCGACGTAGCGCAGGGCACGTTGAGTAACGTGCAGCGACCGCGCAGGCTGCGACGGATCGCTGATGACCAGAAATGTTAAACGATCTCGTTTCATCTCGCCCGATTCGCGAGTTAGACCCGGGCGCCATTCGCTAGTAGGAGCGAAGTAGCTTCCCAAAGGGCGCCTGTGTGCGCGCCAAAACGATAAAACGGCAAGGTACTTTAGAGAGGGCGGCACACGATAATGTCGTAAGCCCGGGAGGTCAAGGCCTCTAGCCCGTACCGAGGCGCGAATTGAACGGTGCAAGCTCTGTTCCGATGGGGGGGTATATCGCATAACTCTTTGAACGGTCTTGGCTTGTAGCTACCGGGGGGGACCCGGAAATCGCCCGGCAAGGGTGCAATTTTTATCGGCCGGCGAAAGGTTTTCCCTCCAAAATCCGACCCGCCGGACACCTGCGCCACACCGGACTTGCGGGTAGTGTTCGGGTACCCCTCCAAACGCGAAGTTGCAGGCTGCAGACCCACGCCTGAGCGGCTAGCCCCAGGACAACTTAAACGTGTGTACTGTATGGTATTTGCGGCCATCATTGGCGGCGGGTCACCAGAGAATCTGCGACGATACGCGCGCCGGTCCCGGGAAAATCGAGGGCGCTCAGCGAGTCGATGAGCGCGGCTCCGCGGTGGTCCGGGTCGGCCGCGACGATACCCGGCGGCACCTGAAAGGCGGAGCGCAGCACCGCGGCGGTGACACGACCTTCCCTGTCCAGCGTCACGCAGGCGATCGCACCGATGTTCGAGGGCTCGCTGAGGTTGAAGGGGCCGTAAGTCAGCGTGTTCCCGAGAGAGTAAAGGACGAGCGCGTCGCCGACCCATTCTACGGCGCGCAGAACGTGCGGGCCGTGTCCCACGACGAGGGAAGCGCCGGCCTCTACCGCGGCGTGGGCGAAGGCGACGGAGTTGCCTCGATCCTCCCCGAACATCTGCTCCGCCTCGTTAGGCGTTCTCTGAGCGTCTCCACCTTCCGCACCCATGTGCATCGTCACGACAACTCGCGGCGAGTGGCGGGCGGCCCGCGCAACGTGCCTTCGCACCGCTGCCAGATCCCGCGGGTCGGGCCCGGCGACGAAGGGGCTGAAGCCGAGGATGGCCACGGTATCGCCAGCGGGGGAAGGGACAAGCGTCGCCAGCGTGTCCGTCCCCGTGACGTGGACGCCCGCCTGGCGCAGGTGGTCGATGGTGGCGCCGTAGCCGGCGATCCCCGCATCGAGGGCGTGATTGTTGGCTACGTTGCCGACCACGCTGGCGGGCTCCGCGAAGCGTCTGAGCGCGGCAGCCGTGCTCACGGGCTGGCGGAAGGCGTAGCAGCGGGTCGAGCCGGGGCGGCATTTCGCCGGCGCGGGCCCGGCGCCGATCGCGCCTTCGATGTTGAGCAATACTATGTCCGAATCATCGACCAGGGGGCGCAGCGGGGAAAGAAGCTCGTTAGGGTCGGGGAATGGGACCACGTAGTAACCGACGCGTTGGCTGGCTCGCCCCGCCCACAAAGTGTCCAGGTTGTTCCCGATGAGGACGTCGCCGCCGGCGCAGATGCGCAGGTCAGGCGGCGGCTCAACCGAGATCGCGAGACTATCGACTGCGAGCTGCGAGTCTGCAGGCGCGGGCTCCTCCTCAGGGGGGGGGGCCGGTTCGCCGGGCTGCGGCTCGACCGGCGGCGTCTCTGGCTTCGCGGGCTCCGGGGCCTCGGGGGCCTCGCTGACCGCCCCGCCACAGCCTGTCAAAAGCAGGAGCAGCGTGGTGACGACGGCGGCGGCGGAGATCCTCACTCGGCAGAACGGCTTACCTGCTGTCCGCCTTCGGGAACAGAACGGCCTCACAGTGAACGGTATTGGCCGCCAGGTCCAACTCGCGGTAGGCGTCGAGGGAGCTGGGCTCTCGGTCACACCCGAGAGCCTGCCAAAGCGCCGCACATTTCTCGGGCATGAAGGGGCTGAGGAGGATGGCGAGCCGCGCGAGCGTCCGGGCGAGGCCAGCCAGTACGCGATCGAGGTCCGCGCTCAGCGAATCATCCTTGGCGAGCTTCCAGGGCGCCTGCTCCTCGATGAAGACGTTCGCGGCGCTCGCCAGCTCCATGGCGGCCGCGGCGCCCTCACGGAGCAGGTAACGGTCCATGGCGCTTCGATAAGCAGCCAGAGTCTCCAGGGCTTTCTTATCGAGTGAGGTCTGGGCGCCGCTGGGAACGACGCCGGCGCGGTACTTGGTGATCATGGCCAGCGCGCGGTTGGCCAAGTTCCCCAGGTCGTTGGCGAGGTCGGCGTTGTACCGTTCGTCGAAGCGCTTCCAGCTGAAATCGCCATCGCCCGTCCAGGGTATCTCGCGCAACAGGAAGTAGCGGAGCGCATCGGGCCCGTGGCGCTCCTCGGCGGTCTCGAGTGTGACCGGCGCGTCGCTGGATTTGGACAGCTTGCGGCCTTCCCAGTTGACGTAGCCATGGGCCCAAACCGTGGTCGGAAGCTCGACGCCAGCGGCCATGAGCATGGCCGGCCACATGATGCAGTGGAAGCGGGTGATCCCCTTTCCGATGACGTGGAGCTCCGCCGGCCACCAGTCCCGGTACCCATCGGCCGGGAAACCGGTGCCCGACAGGTAGTTGATCACGGCATCGTACCAGACGTAGACGACGTGCTCGGTATCGCCGGGGAAGGGGATCCCCCAGCCGCGCTGGTGCCGCGACATGGATACGTCCTGTAGGCCTTCTTTGAGGACGTTGAGGATCTCGTTGCGGCGGATATCCGGCTGCACGAATTCCGGGTGATCGTCGAGCAGTTTCAGCAGAGAATCGTTGAAGGCGGAGAGTTTGAAGAAGTAGTTGTCTTCCTTGGTCCAGGTGATCTCGCGGTGCGGGTGCTCAGGGCAGCGGCCGTTGGCGAGGTCTTTCTCCTGTTTGAACTCTTCGCAGCGCTCGCAGTAGTACCCTTCGTAAGTCCCTCTATATATGTAGCCCGCCTTGCGGGTCCGCTCGATCATCTCCGTAACGGCTCGGGTGTGGCGAGGCTCGGTCGTGCGGATGAAATCATCGTTGCTGATGTGGAGCCGGTCCCAGTGGTCTGAGAAGATGCCGGCGATGCGATCGACCCACGCGGTCGGGGTCAGGCCCGCCTCCTCGGCGGGCTGAAGGATCGTCTGGGAGTTTTCATCCATACCGATGGCGAATCGCACATCATCGCCGCAGAGGCGCCGGTAGCGGGCGATCGCGTCGGCACCGATCTTCTCGAGGGCGTGGCCCAGGTGCGGGTCGCCGTTTGAGTAGTCTATAGCTGTGGTGATATAGAAGCGGGGCAACTACAGGACCTCATGTCTTGTTGTCGCGGGCCTCTGCGATCTCGCGTTTGAGCTCTTCAAGCGGCACCGTCCTGAGCGCCCCCGACTCCGCACGAAGCGTCACTCTCTCGGCGAAGATGTTGATCGATTCCACTATTTCGGTGCCCAGCGACGTCGGGAGCTGCCGGTTCACTTTCGGGAATCGCTTTCTGGTCTGCACGTAGAAGTCGTGCTCGTAGCGAAGCGAGCACATCAACCGGCCGCACGCTCCGGAGATCTGAGAGGGGTTCAGCGAGAGGTTCTGGTCTTTCGCCAGCTGCAGCGTCACCGGTTTGAGCTCCGGAAGCCAGTTGGAAGAGCAGAGCTCCCGGCCGCAGCGCCCGATTCCGTCCAAGCGTTTCGCTTCGTCGCGCACGCCGATCTGTTTCAGCTCGATGCGCGTGCGGTACCTCTTGGCCAGGCTGCGGACCAGCACTCTGAAGTCCACCCGCTTGTCGGCAGTGAAGTAGATGATGAGCTTGTTGCGATCCCACTGCCACTCGGTGTCGCTGATCTTCATCTTGAGGTTGTGCTCTGTGACCATCTCGCGCACTTGGCGGCGGATGTCATCTTCCTCGTCACGGAGCTTGATCCCGCGCTCGACATCGATGGGGGCCGCGCGGCGCAGCACACGCGCCGTGGGAAGGTTGGCTTCGTTGCATCCGTCGCAGGCGGCGCACTTCTTCTTGGCGAGCTCGCCGAGGGAGGTCACGATGCCGAGGTCTTGGCCGCGATCGGCCTCGACCACCACGTACTCGAGGCGATGCAGCGGCGGAGTGGTATAAGATGTGAAGAACTCCCGACGCTTGCCTTTGAAACGCACCTCGGTGATCTGGGGGTCGGAACCTCGGCGTGCTGCCGGCTGCGGAGCAGACGGCGGCGCCGGTGCGACGCCGGTCTCCAGCGGAGGCGCTTCGGTGGCCGCGGCTCTCTCGCTCACTCGCCCCCCCCCCACACCCCCATCGCGCGGAATTTCTCGTAGCGTCCTTGGAGTAGCTGGTCCACGGGGAGGGAGCGGAGTTCGTCCAGATTGCGCTGGAGCGCTTCCGAGAGGATCTCGGCGGCGCCATCCCAATCGGTGTGGGCGCCGCCCTTGGGTTCCTCGATCAGCTCGTCGATCACACCCAACCTCTTCAGGTCGGGAGCCGTCAGCTTGAGCGCCGCCGCAGCCTTAGAGCGGGCTTCCTCCGTGTTTTCCTTCCAGAGTATCGAGGCGCATCCTTCCGGCGAGATGACCGAGTAGATCGCGTGCTCGAGCATGATGATCCGGTCGCCGACGCTCAATCCTAGAGCGCCGCCGCTGCCGCCTTCACCGATGACGGCTACGAGGATCGGGGTCTCGATCAGCGACATCTCGAGAAGGTTGCGCGCGATCGCCTCAGACTGCCCGCGCTCTTCGGCCCCGATGCCCGGGTAAGCCGCCGGCGTATCGATCAACGAGATGATGGGCCGCCGGAACTTTTCGGCCTGGCGCATCATGCGCAGAGCTTTCCGGTAACCCTCGGGGTGCATCATGGCGAAGTTGCGCTTCAGGTTCCCCTTCGTATTCCGACCCTTCTGTTGCGCGATCACCATAACGGAGCGCTCAGCCAGGCGGCCCCAACCGGTGACGACGGCCGGGTCGTCGCGGAAGCCCCGATCGCCGTGAAGCTCGATGAAATCAGTGAAGATCCTCTCGATCATATCGAGCGAGTGCGGCCGTTGCTGGTGGCGGGCGATCTGGACCTGCTCAAGCGGCGTGACGTTTGCGTACGTCTCGGCCCGCAGCTCGGCCAAACGAGACTCCAGCTTCTTCAGCTCGGTTTCCACGTCGAGACCTCCCGAGCTAGCCATCTCCTTGAGCTTTCCGATCTGGGCGACGACGTCCCCGATCGAGCGCTCGAACTCTTCATGACTCGCCATTCGATATCTACGAAATCACCAATACTGCAGGGCTTGTCAAGCTAAACCAACATCTACAAACACGATAAGATAAGCAGGCCGGTTCGGGACGGGCCAGGGCGGATCAGGAAGCGGGCCTTTTCTCCGCCGGAACCAGGCGTACGCGGTCCTCGCCCAGTACGCGGCGCAGTTCGGCGAGGGTCCCGGGATTCGGCATGACCGAAAGGGCGCGCGATTGGAGACGCGGCGCGTCGCTTCCGCCGTTTTGCAGAGTGACTTGGAGAGCGGCCGGGCCGGGGTGGGCCTTGGCGACCTCGATGGCCTTCTCGAGGCGCTCGCCGCTCAGCTCGGCTTTGTCGCTCAGTTCGAGGCAGACGGCGACGCGGCCGCTGCTATAGACATCGCCCAAGGGGATGACATCATCAAGAAAGAGGGGCGGTTCATTCTCGTCGCGGGTTCGGCCTGAGACGGCGCCGCGCATCAGAACGGGAACGCCGACCTGGGTCAGTTCCCGGTGCTTCGCCCACGCATCTCTGAAGGCGAGCGCCACGGCCGTCCCCTGATAGTCCTCGAACACCAAGCGCCCCCACTCTGAGCCGTCCTTGCGCGATATGCGCCTCTGGATCTCGGTGATTACGCAGGCTATCTCGACTTTGCGGTCCCGCTGCTCGAGCATCGTGACTGTGTTGGTGCGGCGCGCGTACAGGTCCACGAGATCGCGGTGAGCGTCGAGCGGGTGTCCCGATACGAAGAAGCCCACGAGTTCTTTCTCGCGGCGCAACTTCTCGGCCTCGCTCCACTCCGCGACGTCCGGCAGGCCCGGCTCGACGGCCCGATCTGCCCCCATCTCGTCGCCGCCGAAGAGATTGACCTGGCCGGATTCGCGCTCGCGCCGCAGGAACTGAGCCTCCCCAAGGATCCTCTCGAGGCCCTCAGCCATCGCGGCTCGCGCGCCGAGGCCGTCCAGCGCCCCGGCTCCGATGAGTGCTTCGATGACGCGCTTGTTATTGAGGCGAAGATCGACCCGGCAGCAGAAGTCGAACAGCGAAGTGAAGGGCCCGCCGTTGGATCGAGCGGCGATCATCGAGCCGATGGCCGCGCGGCCGACACCTTTTATCGCACCCAAACTGAAGCGAATCGACGAATCCCCGACCACCGCGAACCTGTAGCGGGACTCGCTGACATCGGGCGGCAACACCTCGAGCCCCAGCGTGCGGCAGTGGTTGATGTAGCCGACGACTTTGTCGGTGTTGCCGATCTCGGCGGAGAGGAGCGCGGCCATGAAGTCAGCCGGATAATGGTACTTCAGCCAGGCCGTGCGATAGGAGATCATGGCGTAGGCGGCCGCGTGGGCTTTGGGGAAGCCGTAGCGACCGAACGTTTCCAGCAGCGACGCGACGTGCTCGGCGACTTTTTTCGACACGCCCTGCTCGGTCGCCCGCTTCACGAACCGCTCCAGCTCCCGTCGAATCAGTGGGGGATCTTTCTTCCCTACGGCTTTACGGAGCACATCGGCTTCCGCCATCGTGAAGCCGGCCATGGCGTTGGCGACCCGCATCACCTGCTCTTGATAGGTGATGACGCCGTGGGTGGGCTTGAGAATCTCCTCCAAGCTCTCGTGGGGATAGCTGACCGGCTCGTCGCCGCGCTTGCGCCGGATATAGACGTCGGTCATCCCGGAGTCGAGCGTGCCGGGCCGGATCAGGGCATTGACCGCGATGAGATCGTCGAAACGATCGCAGCGCATCGCACGCAGCTTGTCGGTACCCAGTGTCGACTCGAACTGGAACACGCCGGCGGTCGAGCCGCTGGCGAGCATCGCGTAAACCTCTGGATCGTCCAGACCGATCGCGTCCCAGTCGATGTCGACGCCATGGCGCTCGCGGATCATGTCCACTGCGTCGTGGATGACCGTGAGGGTCCTGAGGCCGAGGAAATCGAACTTGAGCATCCCCGCCTTCTCGAGGCTCACCATGTCGTACTGGGTGATGACGAGGCTGCCGTTGGCGGGCTGCGTCGCCGACACGCCGGCGGAGGCCGCGGCGCGGGTGGCGTTCATCGTTGGGACGTAGTCCGAGAGAGGTCCCGGGGCGATCACGACGCCGGCCGCGTGGACGGAGGTGTGGCGGCGGAGGCCCTCCAGGGTCTTACCGTAGTCGAGGAGCTCTCTGTAGCGGGGATCCTCTTCATAGAGAGTCTGTAGCTCGTCCACTCGCTCGATGGCGTCGGTGAGGGTGAGCGAGTAGCCGGGCGAGCTGGGAATCAGCTTCGCAACGCGATCGGTCTCCGCCGGAGTGAAGCCGAGCGTCCGACCTACGTCTCGCACGACGGCGCGCGACTGCATCGTCCCGAAGGTGATGATCTGACCCACCGAATCGGGTCCGTACTTCTCGCGCACGTAGTCGATGATTTCGCCGCGCCGCTCGTAGCAGAAGTCGACGTCGATGTCGGGCATCGAGATCCGCGCTGGATTCAGGAAGCGCTCGAAGATCAGATCGAAGCGCAAGGGATCGATGTCGGTGATTTTAAGCGCGTAGGCGACGAGCGATCCGGCCGCCGAGCCGCGACCCGGGCCCACCGGTACGCCGAGCTCTCGCGCGGCGCGAATGAAGTCCCACACGATCAAGAAGTAGCCGCTGTAGCCCAGACTTGTGATCACGTCCAGCTCGTGGTCGAGCCGCTCGTCCACCTCCGCCGATAGCTCCTCGCCGTAGCGCTCGTGGGCGCCGCGGATCGCGAGATCTCGTAGCAGAGCGCCCTCTGACTCGTAGCCCTCGGGCCGTGGGAATGCTGGCAGGTGCACGCTCTCCTCGAATTCCACGTCGCAGAGCTCCGCGACCGCGAGCGTGTTCTCCAGCAGTTCGGGCCGGCCCGGGAAGGCTTCCTCCATCTCGGAGGCCGACTTGAAGTAGCTTTCTTGGCCGTAGAATTTCAGCCGTTTGGGATCGCTGCGATCTTTGCCGGTGCCGATGCAGAGGAGTATGTCGTGCGCATCGGCGTCTTCCCGTCGCAGATAGTGGGCGTCGTTGGTGGCGAGCGCGGGTAGTCCCAGCTCTTCGGCGAGCTGGAAGATGCCTTCGGTGACCTCTGCCTGCCCCGGTATGCCGTGGTTCTGGACCTCGAGGTAATAGTGACCGTCGCCGAACAGCTGTGCGTACCACGAGGCCGCCTTCTTGGCCTTTTCGTATTGCCCTTGCCTCAAGTAGAGCGCGAGCTCTCCCGAGAGACAGGCCGAAAGACAGAGCAGGCCGCGCGAGTACTCCTCCAGAACGCCGCGATCGATACGGGGCCGGCGGTAGAAACCTTCGGCGTGAGCGATCGAAGTCAGCCGCACGAGGTTGCGGTAGCCCTCCTTATCCCGCGCGAGGAGGATGAGATGATGGTAGTCCTGCGGGGCGTCTTGGGGACGCTCTCGCGAGCGGTGATCGCCGAACGCGACATAGGCCTCGCAACCGATGATCGGCTTGATGCCGCGGGATTTCGCCAACTCCTGGAAATGCCAGGCGCCGTGCATGTTGCCGTGATCGGTGAGGGCGAGGGCTGGCATGCCGAACTCGACGGCGCGACCGACCAGAGCGTCGAGCTTGTTGGCGCCATCGAGGAGAGAGAACTCGCTATGGGTGTGGAGGTGAACGAACGACACTGTCTACCTCCCCGCTGGCCCAGCAGCGGCGGCGGCGCGCGCAGCGACGCGACTTAGCCGAAGGGGCTCCTCTTCGGAACACCTGAAAGTGTCGAGAATGATCTCCAACTGGCGCAAGTATGGGTACTTGTCGTCGCCCGGGTAATAGAGCCAGGCGTCGATGAAGTAGATCCGACCTTGATCGGCGCAGGTTATCGAGCGAGCGATGAAGGGCCCAGCGGCGGGGAAACTGGCGCGATCCTGCCATACGCCTCTGAGCTCGAGGGCCGTGAGGCCGCCGACCTCCAGAGTGTCGAAGCGGATGCCTTCGTCGAGGATATCCTGAGGCGGGTTGTACAGTGTTTCGCCCCCGGCTCGCCGCCAGGCCAGTAGGTCTTGCGGGTCGACGCGCTCGCGGTCACGCTCCCTCTCCCAGGTGACCAGGATGGCGCGGATGCGTGTGGCGGGGTTGGGGTGAACGTTTCGAAACCGGAAGGTCGAATCCTCGCGGCCGTGGACGTAGACCCTGGGGAGGTCCAGCGTGAACCCATAGGCAGAGAGCACGTCCTTGAGCGAGTCGTTCGGGCCGCTGGCGTACATGCGCTCGATGATCCAGGTGTCGTACTGCTCCCTGAGCAGCGCGCTCAGCATCGGGAGTTGGGAGCGGACGGCCTGGGCTTTCCGCCGCTCAGGTAGGAGGACCAGCGTGACGAGCTGCCCCCGCGCCCAGACTTCGCCGGCCTGGACGATCGCGGGCGGGTCGGGCGCCGGCCGCCCCGAGGCCTTGATAACGCGGCGAGCGACCGGGTCCTCCGCGTCAGCCAGGACGACGACTTCCTTCCAGAGGCGAAGGTTGCTCCACAGCGTGTCAGTGTCTGCCAGGAACGTGACCTTGAATTCGGTCTCTTGCCGGCTGGTGTAGACCGGGCGCTCGAGCGCGCTGATGACGGCGGAATCGACTTCAAGCCATAGCGCGGGGTCGGCGCGCACGATGATGCTGTCGCGATCGCCGAAGGACTGAGCCGACTTGCAGGCCGCGAGCGCCAGCGTGACGATCAGTGCCAGGGTGATCGAAGAGAGTTTGTTGGCTCGGTGATGGTGGAACATCCACGCTAACATAAACGCGTCGTCAAGGCTCCGACAGATCCGCTCGGCGCCGCCACGGGCGCTCGCGCACGATGGCGCTCTGCGGCTTCGACTGACCGCCGCTCTAGGCTCACAGAAAGCTTGACAACCCTCGCCCGGCGGCTCAGCTTGGCGCCGATGGGGTTTCTCAGGAAAGGGAGGAATTCGGGGGGGCCTGAACGACACGCTAGGAGGGTGGGATGGAGCAAGCGATCAAGTCTCTTCCGCTCGTTCTCAGCCAGCCCATCACGGCTCGCGACGCTGGGTTCCAGGGCTCCGACGACTACGAGTACGGGCAGGAGCAGCACGGCCAGGAAGAGTACGCAAAAGCTGACGATGGCGAAGACGGGGACGACGAGGACGACGAGGACGACGAGGACGACGAGGACGACGAGGACGACGAGGACGACGAGGACGACAAGGACGACAAGGACGACGAAGACGACGAGGACAACGAATATTTCGGCGGCTTCGGCGAGGGTGAAGACGACGATTCCTAGGCGCTTCGATCGCGACTCGAAGAGCATCGACCCGGAGGATGAAGCCAGCCGATTGGCGCGGCTTCGGCAAGCGGATGAGCGGGGGCCTATGCGGCCCCCGTGTGGTTATGCGTACTTATGGTTAAGGTGGCGGCAGTGGCGGCGGTG